>JBKQLG010000126.1:0-3816 GCA_052147235.1 Occallatibacter sp. | reverse complement strand
CTTTCTGGGAAAAATCATTCCCTACCGCGGATCGTGGGTGGAGTTCGAGTACGACCAGAAGAACGTCCTTTATGTGCGCATCGACCGCAAGCGCAAGTTCCTGGGCACGATTTTTCTGCGCGCCCTCGGCCTGCGTTCCGGCGAAGACATTCTGAAAGCGTTCTATACCACCGACCGCATCGCGGTTCGCGACAAGAAACTGTTCTGGACGCTCGATCCGGCCAGCGAGAAGCCCACCAACCTTCTCGGCATGAAGCTCGCCCACAGCATCAAGAACAAGTCGGGCGACGAAATCGCGCACTCCGGCCGCAAGATCAATGCCCAGATTCTGAAGGACATTCAGAAGGCCAAGATCACCGAAATCGAAGTCGACATCACCGACCTCGAAGGTGCGTGGACCGCCGGTGACATCGTCGACACCACTACCGGCGAAGTCATGCTCGAAGCCAACTCCGAACTCACCGCCGACAAGGTCTCGAAGATTCTCGATTCCGGCGTCGTCGAAATGGCGCTGTTCTTCCCTGAGCGCGACGATGTGGGCACGGTCATCAGTCAGACCCTGAAGCGCGACGCGGTGAAAACGCCGCAGGAAGCGCTGATCGAAATCTACCGCAAGCTGCGTCCGGGCGATCCGCCGACGCTTGACACGGCCACCGCGCTGTTCCATGGCATGTTCTTCGACCCACGCAAGTACGATTTCTCGCGCGTGGGCCGTTTGAAGTTCAACATCAAATTGTTCGAGAACCAGGCCGCTACGAGTCTCGACAAGCGTACGCTCGATCCCGACGACTTCTACGCGACCATCGCGTACCTGCTGAAGCTGCGCAAGAGCATTGGCGCGGTCGATGACATTGATCACCTCGGCAACCGCCGCGTGCGCGCGGTCGGCGAGTTGATGGAGAACCAGTTCCGCATTGGCCTGGTCCGCATGGAACGCGCCATCAAGGAAAAAATGTCGGTCTACCAGGAAATGTCGACGGCCATGCCGCACGACTTGGTCAACGCCAAGCCGGTGATGGCCGCGATCCGTGAATTCTTCGGATCGTCGCAGCTCTCGCAGTTCATGGATCAGACCAACCCGCTCTCCGAGATCACGCACAAGCGGCGTCTCTCGGCCCTTGGGCCGGGCGGTTTGTCGCGTGAACGCGCTGGATTCGAAGTCCGCGACGTGCATCCGACGCACTACGGGCGCATCTGTCCGATTGAGACGCCGGAAGGCCCGAACATCGGCCTGATCAGTTCGCTGAGCTGCTTTGCGCGCATCAACGAGTACGGCTTCATCGAGTCGCCTTACCGCAAGGTGAAGGACTCGCGGATTCTGGATTACGTGGAAATTGCCAACGCCGGCGAGAGCGGCCTGCGCGTGGGGGATCACATCGAGAAGGAAGAGGCGGCGCGGCTGAATGCAGGGCTGAAGAAGGCGGGCAAGCGGCAGATCGACCACATTCCGTTCAGCTTCTATCTCTCCGCTTGGGAAGAAGACAAGCACACCATCGCGCAGGCCAACATCGAGTTCAACGAGAAGGGCGAGATCACCGAGGACCTGGTGAATGCGCGTCGGCAAGGCAACTTTGTGCTGGTGAACCGGACCGAGGTGGACTACATCGACGTCTCGCCGAAGCAGCTTGTTTCGGTGGCCGCATCGCTGGTGCCGTTCCTGGAGCACGATGACGCCAATCGCGCGCTGATGGGCGCGAACATGCAACGGCAGTCTGTGCCGCTTCTGGTGGCCGAGGCTCCGCTGGTGGGCACGGGCATGGAGGGCGTGACGGCGCGCGATTCGGGCGCCGTGATTCTGGCCAAACGCAACGGCATTGTGGACTCGGTGGACTCGCAGCGCATCATCGTGCGCGTGGAGGGCGAGCATCACCCCACGCAGCTTTCGCGCGAGGTGGGCTCGGACATCTACACGCTGATCAAGTTCAAGCGGTCGAACCAGAACACCTGCATCAATCAGAAGCCTGTTGTGCGCGAGGGCGACCGGGTGATCAAGGGTCAGGTGATCGCCGACGGGCCTTGCACGGAGCAGGGCGAGCTGGCGCTGGGGCGCAACGTGCTGGTTGCTTTCATGCCGTGGCGCGGTTACAACTTCGAGGACGCGATCCTGATCAGCGAGAAGCTGGTGCGGGAGGATTACTACACCTCGGTGCACATCGAAGAATTTGAAATCGAGGCGCGCGACACCAAGCTGGGCCCCGAGGAGATTACGCGCGACATTCCCAACGTGAGCGAGCACGCGCTGCGCGACCTGGACGAGAGCGGCGTGATCCGCATCGGCGCCCAGATCAAGCACGGCGACATTCTGGTGGGCAAGGTCACGCCCAAGGGCGAGACGCAACTCACTCCAGAGGAAAAGCTGCTGCGCGCGATCTTCGGCGAGAAGGCGGGCGATGTGCGTGATGCGTCGCTGACCTGTCCTCCGGGCATCGAGGGCACGATTGTCGATGTGCGCATCTTCAGCCGCAAGGGCCAGGACAAGGACGAGCGGGCACGGCAGATCGAAGCGGAGTACATCTCCAAGCTGGAAAAGAATCTGGGCGACGAGATCCGCATTCTGACCGATGAGCGCCTGAAGCGCCTCGACGGCATCCTGGGCGGCAAGGAAGTGCTGGCCGACCTGCACGATGAGCGGACCAACAAGCGCTTGTTGACCAAAGCGGCGATTCTGGATCGCGAAACGATTGAGCGCATCTCGACCAAGAATCTGAAGCGCATCCGCTACGCCGACAAGGATCCCCGCGTCAACGAGCAGATCGACGAGATCGAGGAGATGACCTCGCGGCAGATCGAAGTGCTGCGCAAGATTACCAATGAAAAAGTTGCCAAGCTGCAGAAGGGCGATGAACTGCCTCCGGGCGTGATCAAGCTGGTGAAGGTCTATGTGGCCATGAAGCGCAAGCTCTCCGTGGGCGACAAGATGGCCGGCCGGCACGGCAACAAGGGCGTGATTGCGCGCATTCTTCCCGAGGAAGACATGCCGTATCTGCCCGACGGAACGCCCGTCGAGATCGTCCTCAATCCGCTCGGCGTGCCCTCCCGTATGAACGTGGGCCAGATTCTGGAGACGCACCTCGGTTGGGCCGCTCATGTGCTGGGCAAGAAGGTTGCCGATCTGGTGCGGGCCAACAACGATGCGGCAGCCACGCGCGAACTGATCAAGAAGGAGTTCGCCGGAACCGCCACGCTGCGCCAGTTGCTGGAGCTCGACGACGAGATGCTGCTGCGCGTTGCGCAGGGCATGGACAAGGGTATCTGGTTCGGAACCGCGGTCTTCGACGGCGCGCGGGAGGAGGAGATCAAGTCGCTGCTGGCCTCGGCCGGCCTGCCCGCATCGGGCAAGACAATGCTCTTCGACGGCATGACCGGCGAGCAGTTCGAGCAGCCGGTGACGGTGGGCTACATCTACATGCTCAAGCTCTCGCATCTGGTGGACGACAAGATTCACGCGCGTTCCATCGGTCCATACTCGCTGATTACGCAGCAGCCGCTGGGCGGCAAGGCGCAGTTCGGCGGGCAGCGCTTCGGCGAGATGGAGGTCTGGGCGCTGGAGGCATATGGCGCGGCTTACATCCTGCAGGAGCTGCTGACCGCAAAGTCGGACGACGTCTATGGCCGGACAAAGATTTATGAGGCCATTGTGAAGGGCGAGGCGGCCATCGAGCCGGGCGTGCCGGAGTCGTTCAACGTTTTGATCCGCGAGCTGCAGTCGCTCTGCCTGGACGTGGAGCTGATCAAGCGCGCGGACCTGATCAACAAGTTGCCTGCGCCGGAAGTTGCGGCGGTTGCCGACTGAGTTAGAGTCGTGGTATCCCACCC
>JBKQLG010000125.1:0-28169 GCA_052147235.1 Occallatibacter sp. | reverse complement strand
TGCCCTGATACAAAGCGGCGGGTTGGGGTTCGTGGTCTCCCAGGTCTCAAAAGTGAGACCTGGGGCACCCAGACTTATGGTTGTTCAGACCTGGGCCACCCCTCTGGACGGTTGAGGAACTGGTTGCGCTTCTGCCGGAACCAACAGTCGCAATATCTACGAAGGATAGGGACTTGCTGCGGAAGGCACTCGGAGAGTAGTATGCAGACACAAGAAAACCCGCTGGCAGGCGGGTCACTTGTGCTTCTAAAGTGTCGCGTCGGGCAACGCTTAAAGAGAGCGTAGCATGGGAGTGTGCCCGATGGCTAGCCAAACTTTGGAGTTACCCACCATGGCAAAAATCCTCGCGGATAAGGACATCCAAAAGCTCCTCGGAACCGTGATCCAGAATGCGGACGAGAAGAGAATCAATCCTAACGGGATTGAGATTCGACTTGGGAAACACGTCCTCTTTCATTCCACAGACGAAGAGAAGGAACTCGGCCCCGATATGTTCCTAAAGGTGCTTCCTGGGGAGAGTGTAACCATCTCCAGCTTTGAGGTGGTCGATTTCAGAAGCGACACAGTGCAAAAGGTTTTTCCCGGTTGCAACATGATGGCGCTCATCACTCCCACAACGACGATGATGCGCGAAGGGATAACGCAACCGTCAACAAAAATCGACTCAGGGTGGAACGGAAAGCTCAACTGGGGGCTGCGCAATAGTTCCATTCGCGATCTCGTTATTGGATTCGGCGAACCAATTTTCAAACTTACATTTTTCCTTTTAGATGGCGATGAAATACCAGACACGCCATACGGAGATCGCCCCGACGACCGCTACCAGAATACAGAGGGGATAGCTCGCTCCACTCGAAAGATTCCGGCGACCATCCCGACGAAGCGTATGGTCAGTTCCAGTGTCGAGAAACTCGATCCTCAAAAACAATTGCGAGAAGCTGGCTACCCATTCAATCACATCAGCGAAGAGTTGACCACGCTTCATGGGAATTTCGTGACAGTCTCGACCGACGTTGCGCTGCTAAAGAACGCTATCACAGACGAAACAAAGAAGCTGACCGATAAGCTGGACGCCGCACAAATCACGCTCCTAGAAAAAGTGGAGCATCTATTCCATCGCAAGTTTGTTCAGATTGTTGGTGCGGTCGTATCCTGCTTTACCGTGATGTTTGCGATCTACACTTTCCTGAAGGTCAACGGCGTCCAAGGTGCTCTGATGGGATGGTTCGCGCTGGCGGGTGGACTATTGATCGGCCTCATCGTTTACATCGTTGGTAGACATGACACACCAACGGCCTAACATCTTTCTAGTTCTAACCCTGTGGAAAAGCAAACTGACCCACTACCCAAAATCGAGACCTGGGCCACCCAGATTTATTGGTTGTCAGACCTGGGCCACCCGCCGAAGATGATGGTTCTACTCTCATTCTTCCTCCTCGAATGTGGCAGCGAAATGCAACGTGACAGCATTTTCGTCGAATGTAAAGAAAATGGAAAGAGGCGGCACACCATTGAACGGGACTAATTTCACACGGTGAAGTTCGGTGTTCGGAACTTTAGGAAAAGTCTCTGGCGCACTTCTCAGTGCCCGTTGGGCATCGCTAAATGCTTCGTCAAATCTCCGATAGTCAATCTTATACTGCCGAAATTGCCTTGCTAGTTGATTGCTTTCGATTATTGTTCGCACTGGTCATCTCCGCCCATTTCGCTTGACCAAAACTAACTTCTGCATGACTCAATGGCTCATCAGACAGGAAGATGCTGGCATAAGGGATGGTTTCTCTCATCTTCGTAGTCTTCCAGCCAACCTCCCGATGACTAATATTGCTTGCCTCGGTAGCGTTGGCTCGGGAAAGCGCCGCCATAATATCATTAACGAGATTCAATTCTTTCACTTCAAAAAGATCAAGATCTGCATCTCTGAGAGGTATAGGTCTCTTCTGCTCGTATCCGAATGCAGTCATATGAGGATCAAGCCGAAGATCTCCTCTTTCGATCATGCGGGTACGCACTGGCAAAAGCATTTTAGGAGCTGGCCCTTTTTCAAGATGCTGGTAAGCCACACCCGTAATTGCCTTCCCGAGTTTCCCATACGCCAAAAAGTCAGAGAAATAAAGAATCTTATTCAGCTTCGTTGAACCGAAATTCGGATCATTGGAGCATAGTTTGCTGATGTAGAGGATCAATTCGGTTAACTTTCTTTCCCCTACGCTTCTGACTGGTATTTTGAATCCCATGACGCCCTCCCGCGCCCATACCTATAAGACGCATTCTCGGTGGAACGGGGTCACAAATAAACAAAACACCCACGTTTTCCACAGCCCCAAAAACCCGCAAAGAGGTGTACAATCCACAAATCTTTCGCTAATCGTTTCATTATTCACACTATAGTGTCAATGCTCAATATCACAAAAATCGGCCATTGGAAACGTTTTCAACACTCCAAATGTGGAAAATTGCGTGGGAAACCTAAATGTCTTCCCAAATCGGGAACGGTACACTTTCGCCTTATGTTCTCCAGTATACCATCGACAGACAGCTTTGCAAGTCCTTGGTTAGTCAAATATATTCTTACCCGACTTTGAGACCTGGGCCACCCAGCTTTATTGGGCCACGCGCTTCTTCCGGTTAGCTTTATGCAGGACTGGTGCCGCAGGCGGTAAAATGCGGTCATGCCAGTTTATCGCTCACGAACCTCGACGCATGGACGCAATATGGCCGGAGCGCGCAGTCTATGGCGCGCCACCGGTATGCAGGACGGCGACTTCGGCAAGCCCATCATCGCCGTTGCCAACTCTTTTACCCAGTTTGTTCCCGGTCACGTCCATCTGAAGGACCTGGGCCAGCTGGTCGCGCGGGAGATTGAGCGCGCGGGCGGCGTGGCCAAGGAGTTCAACACCATCGCCATCGACGACGGCATCGCGATGGGCCACGACGGAATGCTCTACAGCCTGCCCTCGCGCGAGCTGATCGCCGATTCGGTCGAGTACATGGTCAATGCCCATTGCGCCGATGCGCTGGTGTGCATCTCCAACTGCGACAAGATCACGCCGGGAATGCTGATGGCCTCGATGCGCCTGAACATCCCTGTGGTCTTCGTCTCCGGCGGGCCGATGGAGGCGGGCAAGGTCAAGCTCAGCGGCAATATCGTCAAGGCCGTGGACTTGATCGACGCGATGATCGTGGCCGGCGATCCCAAGGTGAGCGACGCGGATGTGGAGGAGTACGAGCGCTCGGCCTGCCCCACCTGCGGCTCCTGTTCGGGTATGTTCACAGCGAATTCGATGAACTGCCTGGTCGAGGCTTTGGGCCTGGGGCTGCCGGGCAACGGAACCGTGCTGGCCACGCACAGCGACCGCAAGGAAATCTTCCTGCGGGCGGGGCGGACGATCGTCGATCTGGCCAAGCGCTACTACGAACAGGGCGACGAAAGCGTGCTGCCGCGCTCGATTGCGAGCTTCGAAGCCTTCGAGAATGCCATGACGCTGGACATCGCGATGGGCGGCTCGACGAATACGGTTCTGCATCTGCTGGCAGTGGCGCAGGAGGGCGAGACGCCTTTCACGATGGCCGACATCGACCGCCTCTCGCGCCGCGTTCCCAATCTTTGCAAAGTGGCCCCATCCGCGCCCAGCGTGCATCTGGAAGATGTGCATCGTGCCGGCGGAATCTTCGCCATACTTGCCGAGCTGGATCGCGCCGGACTGCTGCATCGCTCCGCGCACACCGTTCATGCGGCGACTATTGGCGAAGCCATCGACAAGCTGGATGTGAAAGGCGCGCCAACGGCGGCGATTGCCGAGTTCTATTGCGCCGCTCCGGGCGGCGTGCGCACCACCGAGGCCTTCAGCCAGAGCAATCGTTATGATGAGCTGGACCTGGATCGGGCCAGCGGCGTGATCCGCGATCTGGAGCACGCCTTCAGCAAGGACGGCGGGCTGGCCGTTCTCTTCGGCAATATCGCCGAGGAGGGCTGCATTGTGAAGACGGCGGGCGTCGATCCGGCGCACCTGACCTTCACGGGGCCGGCGCGCATCTTCGAGAGCCAGGACTCGGCGGTGGAGGCGATTCTGGGCGACAAGGTTGTTCCCGGCGATGTGGTGCTGATTCGCTACGAAGGGCCAAGGGGCGGTCCGGGCATGCAGGAGATGCTCTATCCGACCAGCTATCTGAAATCGAAGGGGTTGGGCAAGGCTTGCGCGCTGATTACCGACGGGCGCTTCTCCGGCGGGTCCTCCGGACTCTGCGTTGGGCATATTTCTCCGGAGGCTGCAGATGGCGGAGCGCTGGCGCTGGTGGAGGAAGGCGACACCATCGAGATCGATATTCCTAAGCGCGTGCTGCACGTAGCTCTCTCGGACGAGCAATTGCATGCCCGGCGCAAGGCGGTGGAGGCCAAGGGCCCAGCCGCATGGAAGCCCGCCACACGCAACCGCAAGGTTTCGCAGGCGTTGCAGGCCTATGCCGCGATGACCACCAGCGCCGCGCGCGGCGCGGTGCGCGACGTGAGTCGAATCCAGAAATAGGGCGCGGTGTATCTTTTGCGCTCGATGGAAACTATAAAAATCTTCCGTCCGTCCTTCTGACTGGAGATTATTCGCTGCCGTGCGCAATCGCTCCCGGATATGCGCATGCAAATGCAACCATAAGTTCGCAACGCAACAAGATCGGATACCCATTCCTATGTCCAGTCGTTCAATCGCTGCATTGCCGCAGGCAATCCTGCTTTCCGCCTTGTTCGCTGCCCTGCCCGCGTCCTTCGCCGGCGCTCAGATGAAGGTGACCGAGAGCGGCTATCTGGATATGCAGGGCTTCAGCGTAATGCTCTACCAGAACACCTATCACCCGGTCTTCGTCGATGAGAAGAACGCTGCTATGCAGATCATCCTGCACGGCCAGCGCATCGCCACCAACGGTGACGTGCGCTTGATGCCCACACCCGAGCAGTGGGATCTGGTGGCCAAGCTCAAGGGCCACAGCGCCGACAAGAAGCACAATCGCCTCACGGCCGATCTCACCTTCCCTGCCTACCAGATGGACTACACGCTGGAGGTGACTGCCGAGCCGGGCGGCGTGCGGGTGAGCGTCAACCTGGACAAGCCGCTGCCGGAGAAGCTGGCCGGACGCGCGGGCTTTAATCTGGAGTTTCTGCCGTCGATCTACACGGGAAAGAGTTATGCCGTGGACGGCAAGCACTTCGGCGTGATTCCGCGCAGTCCGCAGGACCAGATGCAACAGGTGCTGCCGCCTGCCGACGATCCGAAGAAGCTGCCCTACCAGGATGAATGGGACCGGGCGAAGGGCTACACGCAGCCGCTGCCGCTGGTTACCGGAGGCAGCATTACGCTGGCGGCGGAGAATCCGCTCTGCCGCATCACCGTCAGTTCGGAGACCGGCCCCGTCGCGCTTTACGACGGCCGCAACCGCGCGCAAAATGGCTGGTTCGTGCTGCGCACGCTGATTCCGTCCGGCAAAACCGAGGGCGCGGTTGTCTGGCATATTCACCCGGACCTGATCCCGAATTGGACGCGGCCGCCGATGGTCGCGCACAGCCAGGCCGGTTATCCACCCAACTTCTCGAAGGTCGCGGTGATCGAGCTTGATCCGAATTACGATGCGCCGAAGACGGCGAAGGTGCTTCGCCTGGGCGCGGACGGCTCCTATAAACAGGTCTTCGAGGGGCCGATCGGTGCGCCCACGCCGTGGCTGCGCTACGACTATGCGAACTTCGATTTCTCCTCGGTGAATGAACCCGGCCTCTATGCGATCGAGTACGCAGGCCAGCGCACCGATCTCTTCCCCATCGCGAAGAACGTGTACAGCCGTACCTGGCAATCCAGCCTGGATGGGTTTCTGGCTGTCGAGATGGATCACGTCTCGGTGCGCGAAGGCTACCGGCTGTGGCACGGTGTCTCGCACATGGACGATGCCCGCCAGGCGCCGCCTAATACGCAGCATTTCGACGGCTACTCGACGGGCCCGAACCTCGATTCGCCCTACAAGCCGGGCGAACACATCCCCGGACTAAATGTGGGCGGCTGGTTCGACGCCGGCGATTACGACAATATAGCCCCCAGCCAATATACGGTCATTGAGAATCTCTCCCTGGCCTACAAGGAGTTCGGCCTGAAGTGGGACGAACTCTCGGTGGACGAGACAGCACGAACGGTGGAGATGCACCGCCCGGATGGCGTTCCGGATGCCGTGCAGCAGGTCAAGCACGGCGTTCTGCAGGTGCTGGCACAGTACAAGGCTGTCGGACACCCGTTCATGGGCATGATTGAGCCCAATCTGCGCGAGTATACGCACCTGGGCGACGCCGCCTCGATCACCGACGAGCGCATCTACTCCGACAAGCTCGGTCCCAACGAGATCGACGGCAATTACTCCGGCAAGCCGGACGACCGCTGGGCCTTCACCACCAAAATACCCTATCTCCAATACGGCGCGGCATCGGCACTGGCCTCCGCATCCACGGCGCTGAAGGGCTGGGACGACCCGCTCGCCAGGGAGTGCCTGGAGACCGCCGTCAAGTTGTGGGATGAGGAACACGCGCATCCGACTACCAGCCAGAGTTCTTTCTACGGACCACGCGGAATGGGCGCGATCGGCGAGTGGAGGTCCGCAGTGCAATTACTGATCGCTACCGAGGGCGGCGAGCCGTACAAAACGCGGGTCCGGGAACTCTTCCCCACCGTTCGTCAGCACTTCGCCTTCGGCGGCTGGATGGCCGTTCTGGCTCTTCCATATATGGATGCGGATTTCAAGCAGCAGTTGGAGGAGGCGGTCAAAGCCTACAAGACCGAAGTAGATGCCGAGATGGCGAAGAATCCCTTTGGAGTTCCGCCCAGCCTTGGCACCTGGGGCGGATCCAGCCAGGTGGCTACCTTTGGCTCGCGGATGTACTTCCTGCACAAGGCATTTCCGCAGATTGTGGGTCCGGAGTATACGCTGCGCGCGGCCAACTACCTGCTGGGCACGCATCCGGTGTCGAGCACATCGTATATCTCATCGGTCGGGACGGTTTCCAAGTTGAAGGCCTACGGGAACAACCGCGCCGACGGAACCTTCATTCCCGGCGGCATGATTCCGGGCTATATCGTGATCAAGCCGGATTTCCCGGAGTGCATCGACGACTTCGGCTTCCTTTGGTTTGAGAACGAATATACGATCAGCGCCACCAGCGACTGGATTCTGGCGGCGAATGCGGCTGATGCACTGACCAGGTGAGAGGCTACCTTTCGCCGAGACTCGCGGTGACTGATTACCCATTTAGTAAGCTAGCCACCGCTTCGCGGTGATCGCGAGTTAGCAGGTTAGCGGGTTCATTGCTGATGTAACTCATCGACGCGAGTCAGGCTGCTCCTGATGATGTCCATCGAAGCCGCGGGTGACTCAGCTCTGCTTCCCGCGGGCGCGCCGGGAATAAGGCGCGGCAGTCGACTCGCGAATCACCAGTTCGGGCAGGATGGGCACCGTATCCGAGACGGCCTCCTGGCCGCGAATCCGCTGCAAGAGGATGCGGGCGGCGACGATTCCCATCTGGTTGAGAGGCTGGCGGATGGTGGTAAGGCTGGGATTGTAGAAGGCCGCGCTGCGGATATCGTCGAAGCCCACCACGGAGACATCCTCCGGCACGCGCAGACCATGGTCTTTGCAGGCGCGGATCGCTCCAAAAGCGGCCTCATCGTTGTAGCAGACAATGGCAGTGAATTCGCCGCCTTGGCTGAGGAGTTCATGGGCCGGTCCATATCCCAGCTCCGGAGTAGAAACGCGTAACTGAATCTGCACGGACAACTCCGGCGGAAGCGCGATCTTCAACTCCCGGGCCACATTCATCAGGCATTGCCAGCGTTCGTCGGCGTCGGCGCTATGGCTGCCGCCGCGGATGAAGGCGATTTTACGGTGCCCCAGATCGTAGATGTGGCGTAGGATCAGATCCGCGGCGCGGCATTGATCGAGGGCCACGTTGGTTACACCCTCGAACCGGCGATGGCCCGCGACTGCCACCACGGGCAGCTTCATGCTGTGTTCCAGCACTGTGTCGATCAGGATAAACCCTTCCACGGAGCGGTCCATGAGCAGACTGGCGTACTCCTCCAATAGCTCCGGTTTGCCGCGATGGCTGGCGGTGAAATAGAAGTAGCCTTCCTCGACCAGGAACTCCTCGACTCCCGCGATCACCTGCGCGGCATAGTGGTCGTTCAGGTCGGGCACCAGCACGCCGACGGTGAAGGTCTGGCGCTTGCGCAGCGAGCGCGCGTAAAAGCTGGGCCGGTAGTCGAATTTCGCGGCCGCCTCGGTCACCCGGTCTCGGGTCTCCTGGGGAATCGAGCGCACGCCGGGAGCATTATTCAGCACCAGCGAAATGGTGGCTGGAGAGAGATTCAGATACTCGCCCAGAGAACGCAGTCCGACGGGTCGCGCGGGTTGCGGTTTGACCGCTGATTTCGTACGCCTGGCCATACAATCCTCTTACATAAACAGCAAAGAAACGATCAAATCCCCCGCCCTTTGCAACTCATCTCCTGCATCGCTTACTTGTACGGCGACTCCTGCGCCGGGGGCTGCGCCTGGGGCGGATGGGCGCGATCTCTATCAATCTTGTCGAGGAGAGAGTCTTTGGCCATCTTGTTGATCTGACTGGCTTTGTCGAACTCCGTTTTGGCCTCGTCTTTTTTGCCCATCGTCCGGTAGAGCCGACCCAGCCGCCAGTGAACGTTCACGTCCCCCGGGCCCAGCCGCTCGGCTTCCTTCATCTCCCGCAGGGCATCGTCCTGGCGGCCCGCGCCGGCATAGAGTATGCCCAAGTCAAGATGGACCAGTTCCTGTTCAGAGTTGAGTGTTATGGCCTTCTCCAGCAACGGAAGGGCGGCTTCCTCATGACCCATTTGCAGATCCACGTCGGCCAGATAGGTCATAGCCTGAGCGTGATTCGGGTTGTTGTCCAGCTCGGCCTGAAACTCGCTCGCGGCCTCCGGGTATTGCTTGAGCGTCCACAGCAGGTAGCCCAGGCTGAAGTGTGCGTCGGGCGTCTTGGGATTGACCTTCAACGCGGCGCGAAACTGCTCAATCGCGCCGTTTCTGTCTTTCATTCCGTCCAGCGCCTCACCGACCAGCATATCGGCCTCCGCGGACTCCGCATTCATCGACAAAATCTCCTTGCTTATATTCACAACGCATTGGTACTGCCCGGACCACAGGCAACTGTGCGCCAGGGTTAGCCGCAAGGGCAGATTCCGCGTATCGAGTGCGGCAGCCTTCCGCAGATAAGGCACCGCCTGAGCGTATTCAGCCTGTTGATAGTGGGCCATGCCGATCAGGGTCGTCAGTTGCAGATTATCGGGCTGGCGCTTGAGCAGCGGTACAAACTCCGCAATGGCGCCTGTGAAGTCTCCGCTCTTGAAGAGCGCCAGGCCGAGGTTCAGGCGCACACTGGGCAGGGGCGGACCCAGTTCCAGCGCCGTGCGATAGAGTCGTATGGCATCGGTATAGTGTCCCTGGCGCACTTCAAGCACGCCCAAGTGAGCGTAAGGCTCCGGGTTCGAGGGATGAGCCTTCAGGTAAAGGCGCCATGCGGCCTCCGCCTCGGCATTCTTGCCTTGCTGCTCCAGGGCTAACGCTGTCTGCCGCTGGCTGGCCGCGTCGGCGGCGGCCTGTCCAGACAAATGAGCCGCGGCCAAGACCAGTGTTATCGCGAGTGGGAGGCAGATTTGACGTCGCAGCGTGGGCCTCACTTTTGCACCTGATTTAATCCATTTTATAGCAGTAATGATTCGTCTGCATGAAGAAAAGGGGCGCGGCAGGGGTTGCCTGCCGCGCCCCGGTTGAGGGTTGAGGTTAGAAGACGAACTTGCCGCCCAGTTCGAGGTTGCGGGGATCCCACGTGCCGGTAACCTGGCCGTATCCGCCGGTGCCGGGGTTAGCCTGGCAAGGAAGCCAAGAAACCTGGCCCGTGCCAGCTGCGCAGCTCATGCCCGCGTTGATGCCGTTCCATTCGGAGTGGTTAAAGGTGTTGAACGATTCAAAGCGAAGCGTGAAGCTCGCCCGATCCCAGAACGAGAACGTCTTGTAGAGAGACGTGGTGAAGTTGACGCGTCCGGGTCCGACGAGGGTGTCCTTGCCGGCGTTGCCGAAGCCCAGGTTGGATCCACCGTCATAGGCAGGAGTCGGATCGTAGAAAGTGGTGGTGTCAAACCAATTCGTGCGCGTCTTGTGGTAGGCAAAGCCATAGGGCACTTTATTCGGACGAGAGGTGTAAGTGCCGCCCAGGCCAACTGTATCTTCAGTGGCGTTACCGCCCGGCGCTACAGGCGTGCCGGACTCATCGATGATGGTGCCTGCAATCTCCCATCCGCCGAGCGTGGACTTGAGAAGGCCGGCGCTCTTGTTGAAGATGGGCAGCTTGTAGACGTAGTCGGCGCTCAGGATGCTACGGCGATCGAGTGCGCCCGATCCCCGGTCATACTTGAGGTAAAAGGGATTGCTAATATTCTGGCCGCTGCCGCTCTCGTCGTAAGAGGTGATATCGATTTCATGCGAGTACGTGTAATCGATTTCACCGCTCAGGCCCCACTTGTTCTGGGCGCGAAGGCCGGTCTGGAAGCCATTGTAGTAGCCGTTGGTATCGTTTTCATTCTGGGTGATGCTGGTGTAGCCCTGGTACTGACGGAATGCGTTCATGCCGCCCCAGTTATTGAAGGCGCCGCAATTGGCGTCAGGCGATGGGTTTGAAGCCGAAACCACAAGACCGTTCGTGGTGTACTTGCCGCCGCCGTCACCGGCGGTGCAGCGCGGGTCTTGTATGTTTGGCGCCGCTGTTGGCGCGGCGATGTTCTGCGGGCCAATGCTGGGGCTCATGTTGTTGAGGCCTCTGCCGATATTCTGATGCCATGCCATGTTGCCCACGTACTGGACAATCCAGATGAGCGAGGGAACTACTTCACGCTGCACACCGAGGCTGTACATGGCCGCGGCGGGCGCTTTGTAGGTCTTGGCCAAGCTGGTATCAGCACTGGCAAAGATCAGAGACGTCGGCAGGGTTACAGCGCCGGTGTCCCAGTTCGTTCCCGGTTGGCTGAAGAAGGGGCTTGGGATGCCGTTGACCGCAGGATCGAAGGGCGCACTAGTGGCGGTGTCGAAGATGTCGTTGCCCTGCATGCGCTCGTAGAAGGTTCCAAAGCCGCCGCGGAGAACGGTCTTGCCGTTGCCGGACAAATCCTCGGAGAATCCGATGCGGGGTTGCAGTGTCTCGTAGTCGTTGTTGACCAAGCCCGGCGGGGTATGATTCTGGCCGGCAAGATCGGTGCCGTTGATGTAGGAGGGAATGCCCTCGAAGGTATACAGACTCGGGCTGACCGGGTTGATGGCGCCGCTGGATTCCCAAACGGGCAGCGCATTGGACTGATAGGTAGCCGGATCAAAGTTGCCAATGTAGTTGTTGCGCTCAAAGGCATGCGGCAGGGCGTCATAGCGGAGGCCGAGCTGCACGGACAGGCGCGGGGTTATGTGCCAGTTGTCCATCGCATAAGCCGAAGGAGTCTGGTTGGCGTAGTGGCGGATGGGAGCGGACAGAGCCTGGGTGTAGCTGCCGGCCAAGCCCATCAGCATATCCATGAGACCGTCGCCCGACATCGCGCCGTAGAAGGTGTAGTTGCCCTGTGCGTCGCCATAGAGCATCTGGTTCTTCGTATAGCGGTTGTAGCTGAAGCCGAACTTGAGGGCATGCTGTCCCTTGGTGTAGGAGACATCCAGCTTGGGCTCATAGTCCTGGGCCGCGTTGTGATAAGGCTCGGTGGCCGTGTCTTCACCGAAGTTGTAGGGACCGCCGGAGAAGATGCCAGGCCAGATCCTACGCGAGACGGCATAGGTCGGGACAAGGGGCTGGACGTTCCAGGAGGACGGCAGGAAGGTGTTCGCGCTGGGCGTGATGTCGGCTCCGTTGCCGTCATAGTTGATGCTGGCTTCCACCAGCAGATTCGGATTGATGGTGCCGCTCAGCTTGATGGCGCCGGAGTGAGCCGGAGATTTCAGAGTGTCGGTAAGGGTGTTGAATTGGCACCAGCACCAGCCCAGTTCCGGGGCGCCTTCGTCCTGATTCTGCAAATCGCCGATGTAATGGCCGAGGATGGCCCACTTGTCGGTGATGTTGTGGTCGATGCGGACGATGTCGTCGCGGTCCGTTAACGGCAGCGGGACGCTGGCGATGTTATTGTCCTGGCCGGATACGTTCGGCGTGGGAATAACGGGCCCGGTGAGGTAGGTGATCGCATTGTTGTTGTTCACGATGGTGTTGCCCGCGCCGATGCTGACATCGAACAGTTGATGCGGGATGATCGGCTGGGTGGAGCACACGCCTCCTGCACTCAGTACTCCATTATTGAAGCACTTCCCAGGGGTCAGGGCCAGCGCCTCATAGGTTGACAGGACGGCTGTTGCGTAATAAGAGGTTGCCCCACCTGGTACGGCCGGCACCAGAAGCTGGGTGGTCGGGGAGAACGTAGGCGGCACATATTTGAGATCCTGGCCTGCCACGGGACGATCGGCCGGATCGAGTACGTTGTTGCTGCTGCCGCCGACGCTGGAGGTCTTGCGCCATTCCTCGTTCCAGAAGAAGAAGGTCTTCTGCTTGCTGGTGTTGTAAGTGTGAGGAATGTAGAGCGGGCCGCCGACGTTGAAGCCATAGATGTTGTAATGCACCGCCGGTCTGGCAACAAACGGAGTAGCCAGCTTGTTCCAGTAGTAGTTGGCGTCATATGCGGTGGCGCGGTTTTCTTCCCATGCCGAGCCATGGAACTTCTTCGTGCCGCTCTTCAGCGAAAGGCTGATCGTGGCGCCGGAGGAGATACCATAATCGGGAGGATAGTTCGAGCTCATCACCTGGAACTCGGCGACGGCGTCCTGTGAAGGCTGAATCTGCATGCCGACGGCGCCGCCGCGGTCATCCGACTCGCCGCCGTCGATCAGCCAGATATTGTGGCTCTGGCGCAGACCGTTGAAGCTGATGGTGAAGTTGGAAGAGAAGGCCGCGGGAGTGTTGTTGTCCGGCAGAGCCGAGCTGACGCCCATGCCCAGAGCAGCCAGAGCCGCGAAGTTGCGGTTCTCGGTGGCGATTTCGCTGATCTCTTCGGAGCTGATCAGGCTGCTGACCACGTTGGAGTCAGCCTGCACAGTCAGGGCATCGGCCGAGACGGTGATCGTCTGGCTTTCGGCGCCGACGGTCAGCTTGACGTCAACACGGGCAGTTGCGGAAACGTTGACCACGATTCCGTTCTGCACGAAGGTCTCGAAGTTCTTGGCAGAAACCTTCAAGTTGTAGTTGCCGGGGTTCAAACCGGGGATATCATATAACCCGGTGCTGCTGCTGGTAGTGTTGTGTTCAGCGCCGGTAGCCTGATCGGTGAGCATGACCGACGCTCCCGCGACGACTGCTCCCGTCTGGTCTGTGACGATGCCGGTGAGATCGGCGTTGGCCTGCGCAAATGCTCCCACGCATGCCAGGACGAAAATCAGCGGCAACAGAAGGAACCTGTATCTCGCTTGTCTCATGTGACCATCCTTTTCAAGTTTGGTTTCAGTTGAAATTGCGTACTTCGTTCACTGCTCCATCAGCTATCTAAAATGAAGCCGGTAAAAAATGACTCACAAAACACCTTTTCGCGACTCTCTGCCCCGCTCTGAAAGACTCCCAAAATAACGCCGGAAAGCTGCGATTTTCTCCGTTAAATGGAAGTGGAAAAATCGCCTTTCTCCGTATTTTGGAAATTCCCGCTTAATCGCTTGAATTACGGTAATCAAACGATTAAGCACACTTCGAGAAAAACCGCTATTCGCGAGCCGGGGCCATTACACGCCAATTGGCGTCCTGTTGTCAAGCGTGTTTTTACGTGTAAGTTAATCTTTTTTTATATATTTTAACAACACACTATATATCAATAAGATAGACGACTTAGTTCAGCGCAATTCAGGCTCGTTTTTTACACTGAATTGAGCATTTTTCGCGCTTCTTCCTCAGAATCGGAAGTTGACCGGGGCCTCAGCGTGTACAACGTGGTCCTCTCGATCCGGTCGCCGGCGTTAAGCCCCTGCAAAGGCCCCAAAGCCTCCAATTCGACGTACGGAAAAGGGTCAGGATTCGTGTAAATCTCGGACACGCACCCGCCATCGGGGTACTCTCCCGGCCCGGCTTCCGCGTCGATGCGTAGCGCGCAGCTGGCTCCCACCCAAACCATGCTGCCGCCATCCGTTCCGATCTTGATCTTCTCGCTAGTGTGGCGTCTGAGCCACAGTTGCCGCCCATCGAGCTTCAACTCGGCCGGCTGGGCCGCGAGCAGGCCAAGATATCCGTTCGCAAATCGCGAATTCTCTTTGAGGAGGATGGCAACGCGCTCCGGTTCCCGCAATTGAGTGATGGTCCAGATGCCTACCCGGAGAGCGCCGCCATCGAGCTTGCGATACTCGGTGCGGATACGCAGGACAGGTTGTCTGGTGTCCAACTCCACATGGCGCACTACCTGGATGCCGAAACCGGGATCGACGGGTGAGGTCAGCGTTACGCCGAATTCGGTGGCCGCAGCCTGTGCGGGGCGCGAATCGAAGGCTACGGGAGGCGGCCACTCCCGGCCCTGCTGCCGGAGCCATGCGGATTGCGGAGCGGGCCAGCATTTGTCTCCGCCAAAGTTGATCCACTCGTCAGATGCATCATGCAACTGGCCGTCCAGCGCCCGGTTCTCCCAGAAGGGGCCCTCCGCCTCACCCGCCAAGCGGAACTGCATCACGCGGCCAATGGCGGGCACGACAATAGCTTCCACGCAACCGTTGGAGAGGAGAAAGCAGTCGGGCCAGCCATGATAGGAGATGCGCTCGACAGTTACCGCTTCCTGGTTCGCAGGCGTGTCTATAACATCAACGGTAACAGCGCGGAGATTCAACTTGCTCAGCCTTTCTGATAGGGCCTCTTCAAGGCGGCTTTGTCGGTCTCCACCTCGCGCTCGCTCAAATGATCGTACCAGGTGAATTTAAGGATGAGCGAAGTAGCCAGAATCACGCCCAGGGCAATAGCGGCGCGATCAAACTCCTGGATAACAATGTACAAGGGCAGCGCCACCAGGGAGATCTGCCAGACGATGCCGACGGCGATATTAAAGATATCGCGGAAGAAGTCCTTGTTGCGCTGGAAGCCGGGATCTTCGGCCAGAACCTTCTTCAACACCGGCCCCCAGAAGCCCCACGGGCGCACGCGGCGGTAGAAGTCCATCAGCACGGCGTCGGACTCCTGCTTGGTTAGGTAGGTGCCGAGCAGGCAGCCGATCAGCGAGATTCCTACTACCAGCGGGAAGATGATCACCACTTCCATGTTGATCGAATAAGTGTCCAATAGGTGCTGCACGGCGGGCAGGAGGGGAACGATTCTCGGCATCGCCAGCGCGGCGGCAATGCCTGTGACCATGCCCCAGAAGTAGCCCCAGCCGTTGAAGCGCCACCAGTACCACTTCAGAACGTTGGAGGCCATATAGCCGCCCCACAATCCGGAGACGATCCAAACCACCACCGTGTTGACTGAGTCCACATTCCACCCGATGAGGACGCCGATCACCACCACCGCAAAGGAGGCCAGATAACTCAGGCGAACATACGTCTTGGGCGAGGCGTTGGGATTGATAAATCGCTTGTAGATGTCATTGACAAAATACGGAGGGGCGGCATTAACGGTGGCCGCGAAGTTAGACATGAAAGCCGCCAGCAGGCCGGCGATCAAAAAGCCCAGCAGGCCGACCGGTACGAAGCGCCCCAGCGCGTAAGGCAGCACCAGCTCGAAGTCCATGTTAGTTCCCATGGCGCGGAGGTTGGGGCCATAGAAGGCGGCGGCCAGCACGGTAAGTCCAATGACGAGAAAATAGCGCGGAGGAGTAAGGACGATGTTCACCCAGGCGCTCATCATCGAGGCTTCGCGCGGATTTTTGGCAGATAGCACTCGCTGCATATCGTAGTTAGGCGCCGGCCCGGCGGCCGAGATAGGAATGCCCTTGAAGAGCAGCATGATCACGAAGAAGCCAAAGAGGCCATAGCCGTCCTGATGAATCTTCTCGGTGGCGGCGGGAAGCAGCGTGCTCCAGTCCAGGCCCAAATGCCATCCGAAGAAGACATTGTCCCAGCCGGCGGGCATTACCCGGTGCAGCATCTCCGGAGCCACCTTGCGCATGGCGATAATGCCCACGGCAAAGGATGCGATCGAAAGAATAAAAAACTGCACAACCTCGGTAATAACTACGCTGATCATGCCGCCTTTGATAACATAAATCGCCGTAATGCTAATCAGAATCAATGCGTATTCATTGGCGGAAAGATGCCACGGCAAAAAGGTCTGGGCAAACTTGCCAATCCCCTTGAAAGCATAACTGAAGAATCCGATAATACTGACAAAGGCATAAATCACAACGATCATATGCGAGAATTGCGCGCCCATCCCGGTGCCGAAGCGCGTCTTGATCCACTCAGCGCCGGTCATAACTTTGGAGCGGCGCAGCCACGCTGAGAGATAGACCATTAAAAATATCTGATTGAAGGTCGGCCATAGCCAGGGAATCCATACGCTCTTCAGGCCGTAGACAAACATCCAGGAGACCAGCAGCATGGTGCCGCTGATGTCGAACATTCCCGAGGCGTTGGAGATGCCCAGCATATACCAGGGCATGGCATTGCCGCCGAGAAAGTAATTCTGCATGCTGTGCGAAGCGCGTTTTGAGACCCAGTAGCCAATAAATACCGTGCTCAGCAGGTAAGCTACGATGATGGCGATGTCAATAAAGTGAAGTTGCAGCATCTTACTCCTTAATGCCCGTGGGCATCCTATCTCCGCTCTCCGCGAAAATGCATTACTAACTTATCCGCCGGACCAGCCGGCTTGAGAACGGCCCGTCAGGACATTAACTCCCGGATAACTTCCAGCAGCCTATTATTTCATTTCTCCGGCCAGCAGGAAGACTAGCGATGCCTGCCAGTTGATGCAAATCTCGTTGCTTGCGTAAGATGCCCATTCATCGGCATAGACCTTGGCTGGGGGCAAGTTCTTAGGCAGCGCCGCCAGCACCTGGTCTTGGCGGTCCTTGTTCGGCCCTCCTGAAAGCAATCCCGGCCAGGGAGGCATCCCTGGATGCGCCGCGCTGGGCCGGTGATGCGGGTGCTGGTAGGGGTTCTCGCCCACGTGAGTTACCCACGAAAGCGAAAACGCGTTGCGCCCCAGAAGATAATGCAGGTCCTCCCGCGCCGCGTCAATAAACTCTTTGTCAGATTTATCCTTACGCATAAGATCGGCCATCAAGAGTGTCATGCCGTGATTCGCCGCGACGCCATTGGAACCCCATACATAATCCTTGGTTTGCAGGCTGACATGATATGGATTGCGGCGGGTGCGCTCGACAATCGCGTGCGCCGCCGCAAGGGTGCGCTCGCGGATCGCCTCGACCACCTTGCCGTCCTCGCCCCAGCGCGGAGAAAGCACATAACTCCACAGCCCCATTTGCCCCACATCCGCCCAGGTTGCCGTGGGCGGAGAATCCAGTCCGGGAAGATAAGCGGCATAATTCGCCACGAAAAAGTCTTGATAGGCCGCCTCGCCGGTGGTGCGCCAAAGCTCAGCCGCCGCCCACAGACGCTCGTCCTGGCAATTAGCATCGGCATAAGAGCCAGTGCTGATGCCCGGCGGATTTTCGAAGGTAACATTGGGATACTTCTCGGTCCACGCCCAGGCGCTCCGCGCCGCTTGCAGAGCCTGAGCGGCAAACTTCGGATCATAGGGCTGGTAAACTCGCGCCGCGATAGCCGCCACAGCCGCCAGGTCCGCTGTCGCGCAGGTGCTCTTGTATGGCGCCGTGCCAGTGCCTATCACCTTGCTGGGCTCGGTATCCGCCTCCGGAGCAATAAAGCCGGGAAAGCCGGCGCTGGTCTGCTTGTGCCAGACGCCGCCATCGGTATCCTGCATCTTCAGCATCCACTCCAGGCCCCAGCGCGCTTCATTCAGGATATCCGGCGTGCCGTTGCCCGACTCGGGAATCCGCAGCGGGATATTCTTGATTTTTTTGCCGTAGATCTCCCAGGTCCACATCAGTGTTCCAGCGCTGATGCCGGTGGTGACCACGTAGCGGCCATAATCGCCCGCGTCGTGCCAGCCGCCCACGTTATCGCGCTCTCCCGTAGCGCCCGAACTGGTGTGAAAGACGCCATGCAGGTGACAGGCGGGGTGCGCAGAGCCGGGAAACTCCGGGCCCATGTCCACCGCGGTTCCACAGCGCTGTCCGTAAAAGCCGCGCATAGCCATGTAATATGTGTACTCATAGACGTTTACGCCCAAATTAAAATCCCAACTGCGCCCCACGCCGGGAACCGCGATGTAATAGCTCCCCGGACTGCGGAACTTGGAAAAATTCGCGGCTTGCACTTGATCGCCGGTGTTGGGGTCGGCCTCGCCAGGCCCTAGCTTCCCCCGAAAAACTACCTTATTGTCGCTGGAGCGTCGCAACTCAAAGACAGTCGCAGGCGCAGTGACAAGCGCAACCTTTGGCCCATCTTCCGGATAGCCCACCTGGTCCACCTTGATGGCCAGTTGCCCGGGTCCCGCGTCCTTGCCTGTCGCTCCATTTTCGGAAGCGGCAAGAGCCTTGGCGGAAGGGAAAGAGAGAAAGACAGCCAGGACAAAGGAGACCGGCAATATAACCGATTGGGTTGCAATCAAAGATGTGAACAAGAGACTAAACCTCTCTGCGGTTTTGCCCCGCGGCTGCGATAGGAGTGATTTCAATCTGGGAATCCTCTCACATCGGTCTGAAATCTGGCAACGATTCCTGGCACAACACCTGGCTCGTCCGATTCATGCGCGAATGAATCCAGGCTCGGCACCCGCTCAAGTATAATCGGTTTCGTCTTCCAAAGTATCGAAAACCGCTCTGGAAAAACGTTTAACTGAATTTTAGGACCCCGGGGCCGGGCAGCCGTTGGTTCCGCGGCTCAAGGAGCACTCACCATGAAGTATGGAAGTTTCGACGATAAAAACCGCGAATATGTGATAACGCAACCAGATACACCCCTGCCATGGATCAATTACCTGGGCTGCCAAGCGTATTTTGGCATCATCTCCAACACAGCCGGAGGCTATTCGTTCTATCGCGATGCCCGCCTGCGCCGACTCACCCGCTACCGCTACAACAACGTGCCCTTCGATTTCGGCGGGCGCTACATCTACTTGCTCGACGATGAATCCAAAGAGTTTTGGTCGCCCTCATGGCAGCCCACGCGCCACGAACTCAAGGACTACTCCTGCCGCCACGGCATGGGCTACACCACTATCGGCTCGGAGTACGCCGGCATCGAGGCCCACACCCGCTACTTCGTGCCCCTGGACGAGAACCTGGAGATCTGGCAGCTCACCGTCACCAATAAACGCGCGGTCAAAGCCTCCATCTCCGCCTTCTCCTCCATCGAGTTCTGCCTGTGGGACGCTCAGGACGACGCCACCAATTTTCAGCGCAACTTCAACACCGGCCAGGTGGAAGTCGAGGACGGCGTGATCTATCACAAGACCGAGTACCGCGAGCGCCGCAATCACTTTGCCTACTTCGCCTGCTCCGAGCCTCTGGCCGGCTTCGATACGCAGCGCGAGGCCTTCCTGGGCCGTTATCGCGGATGGGATTCGCCGGCCGCCATTGCAGCCGGCCAGCTTACTAACTCCATCGCCCACGGCTGGTCGCCCATCGGCGCGCATCAGGTCAAGCTGGACCTTGAGCCCGGCGAGACGAAGCAAATCGTCTTCCTGCTCGGCTACCATGAGAATCCGGTCGCAGAAAAGTTTGACCCGCCCGGCACGCAGACCGTCAACAAGAAGACAGTCAAGGCGGTCATTGCAAAATACCTCGATCCCGCCAATGCCAACGCGGCCTTTGAGCAGTTGCGCCAGTACTGGGAGAGCCTGCTTGGCATCTTCCAGGTCGCGACGCCCGACATCCACACCAACCGCATGGTCAATATCTGGAATGCCTATCAGTGCATGGCGACCTTCAATATGTCGCGCTCGGCGTCGTTCTATGAATCCGGCATCGGGCGCGGCCTCGGCTTCCGCGATTCCAATCAGGATTTACTTGGCTTTGTGCACATGGCCCCGGCGCGCGCCCGCGAGCGCATCCTTGACCTGGCCGCCACGCAACTGCCCACCGGAGGCGCCTATCACCAGTACCAGCCGCTCACCAAGCGCGGCAACAACGACATCGGTGGCGGCTTCAACGACGATCCGCACTGGCTCATCATAGGCGTCTCGGCCTATCTCAAGGAGACCGGCGACTGGAGCATTCTGGACGAGCCGGTGCAGTACGACAACGAGCCCGGCAGTGAGCAGCCGCTCTACGAGCACTTGCAGCGCAGCTTCAATTACACGCTATCGCGTCTTGGACCGCACGGCCTGCCGCTGATCGGGCGCGCCGACTGGAACGACTGCCTCAACCTGAATTGCTTCTCCGATACTCCCGGCCAGAGCTTCCAGACCACCACCAACAAGGACGGCAAGGTAGCCGAATCGGTCTTTATCGCCGGCCTCTTTGTCCATGCCGGCCGCGAGCTGGCCGCGATTGCCAGCCGCCGCTCTCTGGCAGCCGAGGCCGCATCCTACCTCGCCGAAGCGGACAAGATGGTCTCGGTGATCCTGGAGCATGGCTGGGACGGCAAGTGGTTCCTGAGAGCCTACAACGACTTCGGCGGCAAGATCGGCTCCAAGGAGTGCGAGGAAGGCAAGATCTTCATCGAGTCCAACGGCTATTGCACGCTGGCCGGCATTGGCCTGGAAGACGGCAAGGCCGCCAGCGCCCTGGCCGCCGTGGGAGAGCATCTGGCCACCAAACACGGCATCGTGGTGCAGCAGCCGGCTTACTCCCGGTATTACCTAGAGATGGGCGAAATCTCCTCCTATCCGCCGGGATACAAGGAGAACGCCGGCATCTTCTGCCACGTCAATCCCTGGATCATGATTGGCGAAACCCGCCTGGGCCATGGCGACCTGGCGCACGACTACTACAGCCGCATCAACCCCTCGGCGCGCGAGGCGATCGGCGACCTGCATCGCTGCGAGCCTTATGTCTACGCGCAGATGATCGCGGGCAAAGACGCGCCCACCTTCGGTGAAGCCAAAAACTCATGGCTCACCGGCACGGCGGCATGGAATTATTACGCCATCGCGCAGTGGATTCTGGGCGTCCGCACCACGCTCGACGGGCTGGAAATTGCTCCGGTGATTCCCAAGAACTGGCCCGGCTTTACCGCGACGCGTGTCTTCCGCGGAGTGACTTTCAAAATCACCATCGAGCGCCAGGGCGAGGGCAATGCGATCTCTCTCACCGTGGATAGCGCGCCGATCGAGGGCAATGTTGTAACTCCTCCCACGGACGGCCGGAAGGAAGTTATAGTAAAGGGCATTCTGAGTTAGTTCTTATTGGGTATCGTCCAAGATCGTGGGTGTCCCAGGTCCGGATTTTCGGACCTGCGTATCCTTGTTCCTCAAACATCATCCGTGCCCCATCCATTTCGCGTTTTATGCGGAATGGGTGGGATACATTGAACCCTAATCAGCCTCGTATCATAAGAGGTGATCCTGTGCAAGAGTTACGGCAAAAGGCGGAAGTGGAGTTACTCTCCAACATACTTCCTTTCTGGCTCAAGCACGCCATCGACGAAGAGCATGGCGGCTTTCGCGGCCACATCGCGAATGACCTGACCATCGATCCGCGCGCCGCCAAGGGACTGATCCTGAACGCGCGCATTCTGTGGACCTTCTCGAAGGCTTATAACACTTACCATGATCCGGTGTATCTTGAAACAGCGCGCCGCGCGTATGAATATCTCGTCCGCTTCTTTCGGGATGCTGAGTTTGGCGGCTTCTACTGGATGGTCGATTTTGAAGGCCGTCCCCTTGACACGAAGAAGAGGATTTACGGGCAGGCGTTTACCGTCTATGCGCTGGCCGAGTATTATCATGCAACCGGCGACGCCGAGATTCTGGCGCGGGCCTTGTGCCTGGTCGAGAAGATCGAAGCCGCGGGCCACGATGCCGCGCGCGGCGGTTACTTTGAGGCTTACGAGAGAGACTGGTCGCTGGCTCAGGATCAGCGCCTGAGCGATGTGGACATGGACGAGAAGAAGTCCATGAACACCCACCTCCATCTGCTGGAGGCCTACGCCACGCTGCTGCGCTTTCACGAGAACGCGACGCTCCGCCTGCGCCTGAGGGAACTTATCGAAGTCTTTCTCAACCTCATCATCGATCCAGTAACTCATCACTTTATTCTCTTCTTTGATGAGCAATGGCGTCCGCGCTCGGAGAAGATTTCTTTTGGCCATGACATCGAGGGAAGCTGGCTGCTCTGCGAGGCCGCGCAGATTCTTGGCGATCCTGAGTTATTGAAGCGCGCGCGAGAGACAGCCGTGAAAATGGCGCAAGCAGTCTACGCGCAGGGACTCGACCACGACGGCGGACTGATGTACGAGGCTGATTCTACAGGAATCATCGACACCAACAAGCATTGGTGGCCGCAGGCCGAGGCGGTTGTAGGATTCCTGAACGCCTATGAGTTATCCGGCCAGAAGCACTTTCTAACTGCCGCTGAGCGGAGCTGGAATTTCATCGAGAAGTACATCGTCGATCACCAGCACGGAGAATGGTTCTGGCGGGTTTCCAAGTCGGGAGTACCCAGCCAAGAGCAATATAAGGTGGACCCATGGAAATGCCCCTACCACAACAGCCGCGCATGCTTTGAGGTGATGGAGCGGCTGGCTGTGTTGAAGACGCTGAAACGGCCCGTAACAAAGCGCGCAGCCAGGAAAGCCCTCCAGCCGGCAAAGTCGAAGAAGCGGTGAGTTACGTGCAATCTCCTACGGCTTCTCCTGCACCTTCATCACCAGGCAAGTGACCGTCTGCTCGTCCGCGACCAGCATTTGATGGGGCAAGCCCGCCGGGACGTGCGCCACATCGCCCGCCTTCAGTTCCTGCCGACAGCCCCACTCCACCGAGGAGCCGCGAATCTCTCCCTGCCCAACGCTTGCCGCCCCCGCCACCACGCCGCCGGTCACCAGCGTTGCCTGGCCGTCGAGCACGTAGAAGATGTCGGCAAAGTTCTCATGCACCTCTGCCCCGCCGTCGCGGCAGCGAACCAGCAGCATCGCGCAATGCTGTCGATACTCGCGCAGCGTCTCGCTGGCCGCGCCGTCCCCCTCTTGGGCCAACTCGTGCAGCGCCGCCGCCCGCTCCAGCAGCACGGCAACAGACCAGTGATCGGAATCCCCATGAATTTCGTTTGGCAATGCGTCCATCACTCTCCCAGTTTACCCCCGGAATACCTAAACACAGTTCAGACAAATCCAGGCAATTTTCAGAAGAATCATCCGCATATCGGAAATAGTCCACAACATTCCGGCAGGACTGGTGTTCGATTCATCAAAGCACACCATGGGAAGGTGGTAACTTTACAATGCAGGAAGTCAGCAGGAGTTCAAGCATGAGTAAGTGGTGGTCACAGTCACGGAGATTTCCGGGGAATCGCCGCAACCCATTATGGATTGCCGGCCTGGGGATAGCCTCGATGCTGGCACTGAGCGGCTGCGCGGCCGTTCAGGTCAAGCTGGGGATGAAGGTCTACCTGGCCAAGATACCCGTCACTTCCATTGAGGTTAGGCAGGCGAATGATCCGGGTATCGGGCCGGGACAGAAATCCTCGCTGATCGTCGAGGTCACCCAGCCGGACGGCAAAGTACTGCAGACCGAAGGCGCGGGCAAAGGAAAGATCATGTGGCAGGATCTGGTAGTCACGCCGACGATTGTGACCGTCAACAAGAAAGGCGTTCTCACGCTCGCCAAGGATCCCCGCAAAAGCGAAGGCAAGTTCCCTACCGTCACCATCACGGCGCCCAGCCATCCTGATCTTCATGCGGAACTCGACATTCCCTTGCGCTACGACTACAAATTTGTTTCGAACTTCTCCGGCAGCCCAGGCATGAGCGGCACGGACGGCCTCAGTGGACAGGACGGCATGAGCGGCAGCGACGGCTCCGACGATCCCAATAATCCCTCTGCGGGCGGAAACGGTTCAGACGGCAGCGATGGCAGGGACGGTTCGGATGGAGGGTCGGGCGGAAACGCGCCGCCGGTCCAGGTTCAGGTGACGCTCAGACCTGGCACTCATCCACTGCTCCAGGCGGGCGTCTTTGCGGTGGGCCACAAGCGGTATTACCTGGTGGACCCGCAGGGCGGTTCGCTGACGGTCAAGGCGGACGGCGGTCCCGGAGGGTCGGGAGGCAAAGGCGGCCGCGGAGGAAGTGGCGGCGCTGGTGGTAACGGATCGCCCCCGGGAATGAGCGGCCATGACGGCTCCGATGGACACGACGGCGCAGATGGGCCGCCGGGGCGTGGCGGACTGATCACCGTGACCTACGATCCGCAGGTCAAGCCTTACCTTACGAATCTCATCTTCTCCAGTCAGTATGGCCCCAAGCCGGTCTTGCAGGAAGCGCTCGTGGCTCCTCTTTGGTGAGCTTTTCATGTTTTGACTCAGTCCTGTGCCTTACCATGAGAGCGATGCAGGCTCCGGCAAATCCCGATTTCCTGCGCCGCGCCATCGCGCTGGCCACGCGCAACGTCGAAAGCGGCGCGGGCGGGCCCTTTGGCGCGGTGGTTGTGCGCGACGGCCGCATCGTCGCCGAGGGCGTGAACACCGTCACCGCGGCCAACGACCCCACGGCCCACGCCGATGTGAACGCTATCCGTGCGGCCGCCAAGGCTCTGGGCGTATTCTCTCTGGCCGACTGTCAGCTCTACTCCAGTTGCGAGCCCTGCCCCATGTGCCTGGCCGCCGCGCACTGGGCGCGGATGGACGCCATCTTCTACGCTGCCAGCGCCGCAGACGCTGCCCGCGCCGGCTTTGACGACGCCTTCCTCTACGATGAGCTGCGCAAGAACCCCGCCGAGCGCAAGCTACTCCCCGCCACGCAACTACTCGAAGAGGAAGCCTGGGCCAGCTTTGCCGCCTGGATCGCCTCGGCCAATAAGATTGCGTACTGAAGCGCTGCGGGCGAGCGTTGAAGGGTACGGGCTTCAGTGTCTCTGTGAGAACTAGTTTTGAAGGCCATTTGGCGGCACGACCGAAGTCGTGCCCTGACGCTTCTTGCAACCTTCAATGGGTTGTTCCGCAGCCAGAAGCCCCCTGCTCCCTCCAGATACTTCGATCTTCGTCACAGAAACTTCGATAGACCAGCGCGGCGGATCAGAGTGCGGCGCTACGGGCTGTGACCAGGGCGCGGATGAACTCCGGCGTGGAGCCGCAGCAGCCGCCGAGAAAGCTGGCGCCCGCATCGCGCAGCGCCGTGTAATGCGAGGCGAAGAACTCCGCCGTGGTGGCATAGTGAAGGCCGGAGCCCTCGATGGTTGGCAAACCGGCGTTCGGCTTGATCCAGAGCGGCAGATCGCAGGCCGCGCGGAGCCGCCGGCAGATGGGCACGGCCAGCTCGACGCCTACGCCGCAGTTTGCGCCGACCGCGTCTGCACCCGCTTCCGTCATCGCCACGGCCACGGCTTCGGGGGTCGCGCCCATCATGGTGCGGTCTTTGTTCTTGCCGGAGTCGAAGGCGAAGGAGACGATAACCGGCAATCCAGTGAGGCGAGCCGCCCCGACAGCCAGCCGCGCCTCGGCAATATCGCTCATAGTTTCAATCAACAGTGCATCAGCGCCGGCCGCCGCCAGGGATTGCGCCTGCGCGGCAAAGGCGGCTGTGGCCTCTTCGCTGCTCATCTCGCCGGAGAGCAGCATCTTGCCGGTGGGACCGATGGAGGCAAAGACCAGCGCCGTACCCGCGGCGCGGCGGGAGATGGCGACGCCCGCGCGATTGATCGCGTCCAGATCGGCCTCCGCGACGCTCTTCATCGCGACGGCGTTGGCGCGAAAGGTGTTGGTGAGAATGATCTGGCTGCCCGCAACCGCATAGGCGCGCGCCACCGCTTCCACCTCTTCAGGATGGGTGAGGTTCCATGTGTCCGGGTTGGTACCGGGGGGCAGGCCACGCGCCTGCAACTGCGTACCCCAGGCGCCATCGGTGATGAGCAGGCCGTTGGCCAGCCACTCGCGCAGGCGGTTCGTACGATCAATCATGGCACAAAGCATACACGATTCCGGATCAGGATGACCACGCGCGTTGTGCATGGGTTTGCCGCAAACGGATCGGCAACGTACCGGAAATCAGGCCAAAGTTGTACTATGTGTACGTCCCATCAGGTCAGAGAAGATTTTGGCGCTTTGTTAGAGTGGCAAACCAATGGCGATTCCCATGCAGGATTTATCGGCGTTGCGTCAGGCGGTGATCGAGGGAGACGTGGCAGCCTCCGTCTCCGCGGCACGCACGGCTCTGGCGGAAGGCGTTCAACCGGTTGACATGATCAGCCAGGGCATCAGCCCGGCGATGGCCGAAGTGGGCAGGCTCTTTGAAGAGGGAGAATATTTTGTGCCCGAACTACTGATGGCGGCGCGCGCGACCAAGGAGATCTTCGTGATCTTACGTCCTTTGCTCGCCCAGGCCGGCTCCAAGCCGATGGCTCATGTGGTGCTGGGGACGGTGCAGGGCGATCTGCACGACATCGGCAAGAACCTGGTGGCGGCGATGCTGGAGGGCGGCGGCTTCGAGGTCACCGATCTGGGCGTCGATGTTCCCCCGGAGACATTCATTGCCGCCGTGAAGAAAAGGCCGGTGCAGATTGTCGGCCTCTCCGCGCTGCTGACCACCACGATGCCGGCGATGAAGACCACCATCGAGGCCTTCCGAGCGGCCGGAATCCGGGAGCAAATCAAAATTATGGTCGGCGGCGCGCCGGTCACAAGCAAGTATGCCGAAACGATTGGCGCGGATGGGTACAGCGAAACCGCCGCGGCGTCGGTGGATCTGGCGCGCCGTTTGCTTGCGGTTTAGAAGCGAAGAGTCATGAGGTAACGGACAAGCATGAACGACCAGCAATGGAATACGCTCGTCTCAGTTGTTCGCGGAGAGGTGGTCAGCCCTCTTCCGACTGCGTTCATCATCGATAGTCCCTGGCTGCCGAATTGGGCGGGCCATACGATTCTGGATTACTTTACCGATGAGCGCATCTTTTTAGAGGACAATCTCAAGGCCATACGCGCCTTTCCGGAGACGATCATGCTGCCAGGTTTCTGGTCGGAATACGGAATGTGCACGGAACCCTCGGCCTTCGGCTCCGTCTCGATGTGGGGCGAGGACGAATTTCCCTTCGCTAAAAAAGTGCTGCGCTCGCCCGCCGAGGTCGAGCAACTGGAAAAACCCAATCCGCGCAAGCACGGCTTGCTGCCCTTTGTGATCAAGCGGCTCCAGCACTTGCAGCCGGAGATCGAAAAGGCTGGCCATAAAATCCGCTTTGCGGTGGCTCGCGGCCCGCTCAATATCGCTTCGTTCCTGATGGGCACGCCGGAGTTTCTGGAGGCGATCAAGACGCACCCGGAGCTGATGCATCGCCTGCTCGATATCGTCACGGATTTTCTGGTGGAGTGGATCGCTTATCAGCGCGAAGTCTTCCCGACGATCGACGGAATTTTCCTGCTCGACGATATTGTCGGGTTCGTGAGCCGCCGCGATTGCGAGAAGTTCGCTTTGCCGTATATGCAGCGCGCCTACGCGGCGGATGTGACGGTGAAGTTCTTCCATAACGATGCGCCGTGCAAGGCCAGCGCTCCTTTGCTCGAATCGGCGGGGATCAATCTGCTCAATTTCGGCACGCAACACACCATGGCCGAGATGAAGAGCTGGACGAACAACCGGATTGCGCTGATGGGGAACATTCCTCCGCGCGACGTACTGGCTGATGGAACGCCGGCGGACGTGGCGCGCTCGGTCACGGAGATGCTGAGCTCCCTCGATGACCGCTCACGCCTGATCGTATCGTGCGGCGGGGGAATGCCGCCTCAGGCGCCCACGGAGAATATCAGAGCGTTGATCGCGACGGTGGAGGAGCTGACGCGCTAGGGAACCTCTGCACAAGTCTGCGACCCGCGTCATATTTGAATAAACTAGAAGCATGAAGCGAATGGCGCGTTTTCAGCAAACACTGGCATCGCAGGCGAGTTTTGAGAAGTTTGGCCGCAAGG
>JBKQLG010000124.1:0-11112 GCA_052147235.1 Occallatibacter sp. | reverse complement strand
CTGGGCAGGTGTTGGTGCTCAAAGCGGATCGATCGGTAGGGAAGCCTGCCCAGACGGAAGCCGAAATACTCGTCGATGCGGCCGGTAAAAACCGTGAGTTGGGGGCTAATGCTTTCGCGTACGGTAGCGAAATCCACGCCGGTTTCCACACGGATGCGGGGATGCGCGAGCAGGCGCTCAAAGACGCGGGTGTAGCCTTCGGCGGGCATCGCCTGATGCTTGTCGGTAAAATAACGGTCGTCGCGGTTGGTGCGCGTAGGGATGCGCGCCAGCACGCTGGAGCTGAGATCGGCCAGCTCCAGGCCCCACTGCTTGCGAGTATAGCCGCGGAAGAACTTATCGCAGAGTTCGCGGCCCACTGCGATCAGAACAACATCCTCGCTTGTGAGAACGGGGCTGCGCTGCTCGCGCACACCGGCCAGAAAGCGCTCGACGCCGGCCTCGTCAAGATTCAATCCATAGAGCTGGTTGATGGTCTGCTGATTGATGGGCAGAGGGTAGAGCCGGCCATCGAGCGAGGCTAGCACGCGATGCTCATAAGGCCGCCACTCGGTAAAGCGCGAGAGGTACTCGAAGACCGCATCGGAGTTGGTGTGAAAGAGATGCGGCCCATAGCGGTGCACCAGCACGCCGTGGCTGTCCGGGTGGTCGAAGGCGTTGCCCGCGAGGTGATCGCGCCGGTCGATGACCAGCACCTCGCGGCCGGCGCTGGCCAGCCGCTCTGCGATGACCGCGCCGGCAAAACCGGCTCCAACAACGAGAACGTCCACATTCACTCCTGAATTCAGCTTTCAGCTTTCAGCTATCAGCTCGGAGATGGAACTAACAGCTGATAGCTTATAGCTGAAAGCTGTTATTACGGCAGCGGCCGGTCGGTCCACAAACTCTTGCCCGCCAGCGCCTGGACAAAGATCAGGCGCCCGGCCAGCAGTTGCTCGGCTTTATAGCGATCGTTGTAATTGTCGCTATCGGCGAAGAGCCACTTGCGCTCGCCGGTGCCCCACATTTTGCTGAGCTGGTCTTCGGTAAGGAAGATGTCGGGCGAGTCGGGATAGCATGAGCCCCAGAGCAGCGTTGACCCCTCGCCAAATTGCCCGCAGCGGTGAAGCACCATCAGAGCCGGCTTGCCGCCGAAAAACTTGTGCGTATAAAAGACGATAGAGGATGCAAAGGTCTGATCGCCGTAGATGATGAAGGTGTCCGAGGGCGAGCCTTTGGCCATGATGGTGTCGGCCATCTGCTTGGAGCCGAGCATGGGATCGAAGCGGACAAAAGCGATGTGGGCGGCGATGAGGAAGACGGCCGAGGTCAGCGCGACGCTGACGGTGGCGGCTATCTGCTTGCGTTTGAGGCGTAGCACCAGGCCCACGGCCGGACCAATTAGAAGAGCAATCGCAGCCAGGGCGGCAGGCAGGCGCAGCGCGGCAAACGAGGCGCCGGTGAGGTCGAAAAAGTGCGACATGGAGAGCTCGTAATTACCCACGCCGCGACGAGCCAGCAGTGTGCCGATGTCGGCGACAAAGGGTAGATGACGCGACTCCCACAATCCCCAGCACAGGACCGCGGCGGAGAGTACGCTCACCACGGTGAAGACGGCCTGCGCGCCGGTGAGCCATGCGGTTGAGAGCAGCGAATTGCGGTTCTCCGGGCTGTCGGCCGAAGTCCAATCTGCGCCGCGATTCTCTTCGATGCCCGCCACCACGCCGGCGATAAGAATGAAGAGCGGTGTCCATACCGGGAAGGTGTAGTACTCCTGGTTGGTGGAAATGCAGAAGAAGAGCAGGGTCCAGGCGGTAAAGAGGCTCAGCAGCCAGATGGTGCGCGCACGGAACTTGAGCTGGAAAAGTTCGCCTGCCACGTCGGCGCGAACGGTATGTTCAAGGAAAAAGTCCACCGTCTGCCCGGAGTCGTGGCGCAAGTACTGCCTCCAGTGGCGGCGCGTCTTCCAGGCCACGGCGATCAGGGCAGGCAGAAAGATGCTCCAGGGAAAGAGCCAGACCAGGTGCAGCAGCCAGTAGGCGGCAAAGGGCAGCTTGCTGTAGTCGTGCGGATAGCGCTGGCCAAAGAAGCGCAACACATGTTCATTGATGAAGTAGAAGTAAAAGAAGCCGTGAACGTTGCCGAAGGTGGGATGGTTGCCGATGGGGTGTCCCTGGTCGGGATTGGCCAGGCCGCAAAGGATGTGCCAGGGCGCGGCGATGGCCAGAAAGAGCAGCGGTCCGGTGACCGGCTTCAAAGCCCGCCAGCGCCGCCACAGGCCGGAAAGAATCAGGTAGGGAATGGCCGCGCCGACAAAGAAGGTTGGAGCGATCAGTCCTTTGGTCAGCACAGCCAGCGCCAGCACCGCCCACATCCAGTAAAAACGCGCTCCCCGGCCCGGCTCGAAGCCGGTCAGCAGGCAGTAAAGCGCGATCAGCAGAAACAGGCTCAGTTGCGCCTCGGGAATAATGAAGCGGGTAAACAGGAACGGTCCGATCGAAGTCAGCACGCCCAGTCCTGCGTAGAACCCTGCGCGAGGGCCCCAGGCACGCCGCGCCCACAACCACGCCAACCAGGCCAGACCCAGCATGGCCAGCGCATTGGGCAGGTGCGAGGCAAAGACATTCTGGCCGAAGACCTTATAGAGCGCGCCGGAGATCCAGTACGGCAGCGGCGGCTTCTCGATGTAGCGGATGCCGTTCACCTTGGCTGTGATCCAGTCGCTGCTTTCGGAGAAGTGCTGCGCGGCTTGCGCGTGGGATGAATCAACGTCGTCCATCAGCGGCGGGTTGAAGAGGGAGCCAATCTGCACGGCGGCAAAGATCGCCGCAAAAAGCAGCCACACAGCCAGCGTCGAGGGCGCGGCCTGCGGGCGATTCTGAGTTGCTGATTCGTATGTCATTGCTGGAATACCATTTCAAACAGCATAACAGCCGCTCTCAGGTGTGACTCGCCGGTACAACTCTAACTCTTCTGCAACCGCGCACGGCATTGCAGATGTAAACCGCGTCAGCGGATGCAAGGTCTTCAGGGTGCAATACTCTTTCCACGGCGGCGGGCTTGGTTTCCAGCAGATGCCGCCGATAAATCCCCGGCAGCAATCCGCATTCAACCGGAGGCGTGATCCATTGACCATCCTTTTCGACAAATACGTTGTTCCGCGAGCCTTCAGTCACTTCACCGCGTTCATTCAGAAATAGAACCTCGTCGTCGCCACGAAGCAGCGTCTCTTCGTATAGCCGGTCGTAAAGCTGCCGGCGGGTCGTCTTATGCCGCAGGAAGCGATCGCTCGAAGAAACTCGAATCGTGGAAATCGTAACAGTCCCCGAGCCTGTTTGTTCCGCCACCGGAGCGTGTGTGATCTTCACCGTGCCGGAGCGCTCCAGGAGAACTCGAATCTTCGTTAGCGCGCCGCATGCAAGTCGCTTGCCCACTTCTTCCAATGCTTCAAGGATGGATGCGCGATTGAAGTTGAATCCAAAATACGCCGCCGATGATTCCATCCGCTCCAGGTGCAGAGGCAGCAAACTGTAACCATCGTTCCATAGAATAGATTCCAGCAGTTGGAAGGTCTCTTCGCGGCGGGTCATGAATTCGAACTTCAGCAGGCACTCACGGTACTCTTCTTCCGCCTGCGAATCGATGACAATGCCGCTGCCCACGCCCATAGCGCCGCGGTTGTTCTCCAGGACCACGGTTCGAATGGGCACGCTGAACACCGCTTCGCGCGCCGGTGAAAAGAAGCCGATTGCGCCCGTGTAGACGCCGCGCGGCCTGCGCTCCAGTTCTTGAATAATCTCCATGGTCCGATGTTTTGGCGCACCCGTCACGGAGCCGCAGGGAAAGAGACTGGCAAAGATATCGGCATAACGCATCTCCGGCCGGAGTGTGCCGGAGACTTGCGAAGTCATCTGAAAGAGAGTCTCGTATTTCTCGACGGCGAAGAGCTGGTCAACCCGCACGCTTCCATACTCGCAGATGCGGCCCAGATCGTTGCGCATCAGGTCCACGATCATCACGTTTTCGCTGCGGTTCTTCAAGTCATTTTGCAGCCAATCGGCGATCTTTTCGTCTTCGATGAGGTCCGCGCCGCGCCGCGCCGTGCCTTTCATCGGGCGCGTGACAATTTTGCGGTCTTGCAGGCGAAAGAACAGCTCCGGCGAAAACGACAGAATCTGCCAGTTTTCTCCGTGAAGGAATGCGCTGTACCGCACTGACTGGCTCTTGATCAGCGCCGCAAAGAGAGCCATCACGGAACCGGAAAAGTCGAAGCGCGCCTGATCGGTGAAGTTCACTTGATAGGTGTCGCCCGCGCGAATGTACTCATGGATAGCAGCGATCTGTTGGGCGTAGCTTTTCTCGTCGATGCCGAAGCGCAGATTCTGAATTGAAAAATCTTTGTCAGGAATAGAGGCGTCCGCTGGAAATTCCCCCGGCGCATCGCCCTCAAACTCACCCGTTCCATGGTTAAAGACGCAGGCTTTGGAATATACGCCAAACCAGCCGGGAGGCATATTCGTATCCTGCTGGCCGCAATGATCCATTTTTTGCAGGCTTTCTCCGCACTCGTAGGCAAGATAGCCGGCTACATAAGCGCCGCTCGCCAATGCCTGGTCGATCTCGTCGAACAAGCCGTTGTTGATCGAGAGCGTCCGAACAGGCTGCGTAAAGAGGTAACTTCGATAATTTTCATCATCGAAGCGCGAGGTTTGCAGCAGAATGCTGCCGGGATTCGATGTGACCAGCGAATGGTATCGGGCGGGAAACGGCTCGTAGGTTTTCAATTCATTTTTCCTGCCGCGGGATGAAAGCTATTGCTTGCACCTGAATCAACAGCGGTGATCCGGCCCGGTCGTGTATCTTGTCCCCAGAGCCAATTCCATTGTACGGAGCCTCCCCTCATGCCCATCTTTGCCGCCATCGATATTGGTTCCAACTCATGCAGACTGAAGATTGCCAAGGTTGTGGCGCACAAATTGCAAACGCTGCACGAGGATCGCGAGGTGACGCGCCTGGGAGCCAGCGTCTTTGAGATCGGGATGATCTCGCCGGAGGCAATGATGGCTACGCTGGAGGCGCTCAAGCGCTTTCAGCGGGCGGTGCAGTTGCATGGGGCGGATCAGATCCGCGTGGTAGCCACGTCGGCGATGCGCGACGCCCGCAACGGGCTAGTCTTTCAGGCCTGGGTGAAGGCCGAGACCGGCTGGAATATGGAGATCATCTCCGGCCTGGAGGAGGGCCGGCTGATTCACCTGGGAGTGATGGGTCTGGGCGTAGCCGATGCCGAACCCGAAGCCGAAGCCGGAGCAGCGGGCCGCGTGCTGCTGGTGGACCTGGGTGGCGGAAGCTGCGAGATTACTCTTTCCGCGCACAAGCACCTCCTTGAGACCGTCAGCCTGCCGCTGGGCGCGGTGCGCCTGACTGAGGAGTTTCTCCACGCCGATCCGGCCCCAACGGAGGGTCTGGCGCGGATGCGGCAGTTCATCGACCGCGAGTTGCGCCTGGCTCACCAGAAGATTCAGCCGGAGAACGTTTCGCTGGTGATCGGTACTTCGGGTACCGCCGCGGCGCTGAGCGAGGCGATTGCTGCGGAGGGAAAGGCGCGCGCGAAAGCAGGCAAGAAGTCTGCTTTTAAGACAGCCGTCATCACTGAGCCGGAGGGAATTACCCCCACCCGCGCGGTACGCCAACTTGCTGCGAAGCTGGCTCCGATGTCGCTCGCCGAGCGCACGGCGGTCGAGGGCATCGGGCCGCGGCGGGCGGAGATCATCGTGGCCGGCGCGCAGGTCTTTGCCGAACTGCTGGAGAGCTTCGGGCTGGAGGGATTTCGCTATTCGCCGCTGGGGTTGCGCGACGGCATCCTGGCCCAGATGCTGGCCGAGCAGGATGCCCGCGCCGCCGTCCATCTGGAGTTCGAGCACCAACGCTGGGAGAGCGTGCTGGCCACGGCGCGGCGCTACGGGGTCGATCTCGACCAGGCCGAGCCGGTACGCGCTCACGCGATGCAGCTTTATCGCGAGTTGCAGGCGCTGCACCAGTTGTCACCCGAATATGAACTCTGGCTGGCCGCCGCCGCCATGTTGCGCGACACCGGCAAGTTCATCAACCACCAGGGCCATCACCGGCACACGCAGTACATTGTTTCGAGCTCCGAACTCTTCGGCTGCACGCCGGTGCAGAGGACGCTGGTTTCGGCCATTGCGCGTTATCTGGGCAAGAGCCGCCCGCAGCCGGGCGACCGCGCCCTGCGCAACATTCCGCCCGGCGAGCACGAGCATGTGCATCGCGCGGTGGTGCTGCTGCGCCTGGCTGTGGCGCTCAACCAGGACCGCGCCAGCGACGTGCTGCGCGTTGCCGTCAAGGTCTATCCCAAGCGGGTTTATCTGGAGGTGGAGCCGGGGCGGACGGGCGCGGAACTGGAACTGTGGTCGCTGCGCAAGGAGGCCGCCTACTTCCGCGAGGTCTTCGGGCGCGAACTCTTCTGCACGCTGGCATAGATGGCGCGGGCCATGCGCGGATCGATCAGCCATTGCAAGAGCGGCAGATGGCGGTCCAGATCGACGCGGGCCACCGAGCCTTTTCTCATGCGAATCGCTGCGCCGCCGTTGCCCGTGACCAGACGGCCCAGGAACTGGAAGACGTTAGGGTTGTGCCCCACCGCCAGCACGCCCTCATAGCCGGAATAGTGGGCCAGCATCTGCTGGAAGTCGGCGTAATCGGCGTCCGGCTCAAGCGCCGGGCTGATCTCGACCCGGGCATCGTAGCCCAATTCCGTGCCCACAAGCTGCGCAGTTTGCAGTGAGCGCTTCAAGGGACTGGAGACGATCACGTCCACCTGCACCTTGAGCGCGCTCAGAATCCGCGCCATCAGGATGCACTGCTCCTTCCCGTCTTTGATCAAGGCCCGCTTGGCGTCGAGGGTTGGATTTCCGCGTGACAATCCGGCATTGGCGTGGCGCATTAGGTAGAGGTTCATCGAGATGGCTCCGGCGGAGGCGTAAGGGGGCTGCCGGCTCCTTGAGGCTCCATATTAACATGTAATTAATATCGGGGCGGAAATTGAAGTTTCAATGAGAAAGCGCGGAACGATTCTCCAGGACCGATCGACAAGTTTTGAGTATGCCGAAAGTACCTGCGATCCATGCAATCAAGTACCGTATTTTGTATGTTAAAAAATTACTAAAGACACAATTACCTGTTGACATTCGTATCCGCCGAGAGAATACTGATCCGGTGCGCCACTACTTCCCGGTGGCCGCGCGGAATTCACTTCCCTAAACACAAACAACACATGGGGGTTATTACGATGAAAGTTTCCCTGAGGTGCATCCTTGTGATGTCCCTTGTGCCGGTGTTGATCTGTTCAATCTCCGGCACACGCCCTAACCTGATTACCGTCTCGGCAGCCGATGAACACACCTTCGCAGCCACCGCCGCGCAGGCCGCAGTACCAAAGGATCCATTTGTCACCAACAACGGGTTGATTCCACCGGCCTCGGAGTACCAGGGGCCGATGTTCAGTCTGAGCCATGCCTGGCCCGCTCAACCGCTTCCTCCGTTGACCAATCCTCCCTGGCAAAAGGCGATCGGCGGCGGGCGCATCACGACGCAGAACGCATGGGCTTACGTAGAGGCATTGAAGGATTACGTAGCCCCCAACGCGCGTGTTCTTCTGCTGGACTACGCCAACTGGAATGCCGCCAAGGCGGGCTGGTACACGGAGCCGTGGCTTGGGTCGATTCGCGAGAGCATTCACGGGACTTATTCCGCTGGGCAGTTCGGACCGTCGATCTTCCCCGGCACGGGACTGATCACCACCTTTGACACGCATGTGCTGACTTACTATGACCAGCGGGCAGCCTATACGCTTTACAAGGTGTGGGGCGAAGCCGCAATGAACCCGTCAATCACAACCGAAAATTTTCAGTTTCCAGAGGGTTCGGTGATCGTCAAGGCCGCGGTCTTCGCCTCAGACAATCCGGCAGTTCAGCAGAACTGGTGGCCGGTGACCAATGGCGCGGCTGCCTGGCCGATCTATTTCTCGGTCCCGGAGCAAGCGGACCCATCCAATCCCCCTATCGTGCAGACCGGGTATGTGATGCAGTTCGACATCATTGTCAAGGATTCGATAGCCGCTCCGCAAACCGGCTGGGTCTTCGCCACGCTGGTCTACGACAAGAGCGTCCCAACAGGCGATGCTTGGGACAAGATGGTCCCGCTCGGCGCAATGTGGGGCAACGACCCAGGCATGGACCCAGAGCGGCATCCGGCCCAGAATCTGCAGGAGAACTGGATCAACCCGGCGGCGCCAAAGTATTCCACACAGACGCTGGGCTGGGGCGGACGGCTCTCCGGCCCAAACGACGGCGCCACCAACGACATTTCAGTGGAAGGTAAGGTGCTGATTAATCACCGCGATTCTTCCTGTATGAGCTGCCATAGCCCAGCCGAGTGGCAACCGGCCCAACACAAGATGCTCACGTTCCTGTTGCCGTCCTATCCGAATCCATTTCCCGGCCCGCCCTTCAAGCCATGCCCGGTCGGCGATCCCAACGGCCCGTATATCTGCTCTCCGGCTCCAGACTCGCCAGAGTGGTCGCGATGGTTCCAATCCCACCCCGGAACCGAACCGCTGGACCCCAATACCGGCTCAATCGCAACGGATTACGATATGGTCTTTGCCTTCAAGACACTGCCGATGTGGTGGAAGGCGACCGGCGGATCTCTGACCGCGCCGATGCCCTTTACGCTGCGCATGCTCAGTCACGGATCGGAGCCGCCCGCGAAATATAACGAGTACACCGGCGCGCCTCTGAAGCCGCAACCTTAACACGAACACAAGACGGATGATATCCCCAGTTCACGGTTTCAAGGGCTGGGGATCTGCTCCAGACGTGCCAGTTGCTTTGCGGCGGCAAATTGAATTTATATAGACTGGCTGTTCCTTCCCGCTGCGAGTTTTGTTATACTCGTGGAGTTAACTCCGTATGCGGAGGTGGCGAAATTGGCAGACGCACCAGCTTGAGGTGCTGGCGCCCACAAGGCATAGGGGTTCAAGTCCCCTCTTCCGCACCAAATCTCTCGCGTCCGGGTCAGCCGGACTGACCTGGAAAGCAGCTTTCAAAATGAATATTCTTCTGGTTTTTGTAGTCGGCGTGCATATCGTAGTATGCGTTGTTTTGATCTTTGTGGTCCTCTTGCAGCAGGGCCGCTCGGCCGACCTGGCGGGCGCTTTCGGCGGGCAGGGTTCGCAAACCGCCTTTGGACCGCGCGCCGCGGCCAACGTGCTCACCCGGCTTACTACCTACGCGGCAATCGTCTTTATGATCACTTCGATCACTCTGACCGTTCTCATGGTGCGCGTCGGAAGAGGCTCGCATTCGGTACTGGACAGCGCCAAGCCCGCGCCCGTCTCCGCCCCCGCAAAATCCGGCAAGTAGGCCGCAACCCTTTCCTCCTCTCAGATCTGCAAGAAACGGCAGGCCGCTTGGTCTGCCGTTTTTTTACCTCTGCGCCTGTCCCCGAATATTTCTTGAAGATTTCTCTTGACAAAAATATCTGTCAGATATATCTTACAGCTATATGAAGAACAGCCGCACTGCTTATGTCATCCTCGGTATGCTCTCCATCGCGCCGAAAGGTTCCGGCTACGAGATTCACAAGGCCATCGAAGAGAACTTCGGCAGCTTTTGGGGTGAGAGCTACGGACAGATCTACCCCACACTGAAGCGCCTGGCCGCCGAAGGCCTGATCGAGCCATGCAAGCAGGCCTCGGCGCCCAAAAAGCGCCGGCAGGAGTATGCGCTCACCGAAGCCGGCCGGGCCAGCCTGCGGGAGTGGCTTGCATTGCCCTTCCAAAACGATCCGCCACGCAATGAGTTTCTGCTCAAGCTCTTTTTTGGGCGCGAGGCAGCGCCGGGCGTCGCAATCGCGCATGTCCGCGAACTAAACCAGCGCAACCGGCGGACGCTCGCCACGCTGGACGGAATCGAGAAGATGGCGGGCGAGTATCAATCGAAGGACCCGAATCTGCCGTACTGGATGCTTACGCTCGGCCTTGGAATAGCAATGACCCGCGCCGCCCTGGACTGGGGCGAATCCGCGCTGGCTGAGCTTGCCGCCGTGGAGGCTGCACAAGCCCTGATTGATTGAAACAAAAACTATGCCCCACTCTCGCAACTCAATCCGCCCCATTCGTCAGGGGTAACTCAAAGTACAAGGAGAATCGCAGATGCCTGCCAACGTAAAATCCAGCCGCAGTTCGCAGATCTTGGCCTGGTTCGTCGCCAGCCTTTTTATCCTCGGCTTTTTTCTCTCTTCCGTGGGAGCGTGGACCGGCCCCATTCTGGGCGCGTGGTTCGTGGGCACGCAAAAGCCCCGGCGCGGATTCCTGTGGATGTTGGCTTTCAGCTTCATTCCCAGCCTGCTCTTCGGCTGGCGCAACTTCCCGTTGGCCGGCCCTGTGCCGGCGCTCGAATACCTGGCATGGACGCTGCTGGCCGCCGTGCTCGGCGTTCTGCCGTTTACCTTCCACCGGCTCGTCAGCCCGCGCGTGCCTGGATTCCGTTCCACATTTCCCTTACCGCTGGCGGCTGTGGCGATTCCTGCGCTTGCCACGGCACTGCCCATCCACGCAGCTTCCACGTTCGGACCATCCACCTTCCTCATCTTCTGGTTTGCGGCGACGGTCGTGTGGTTGTGGAACCAGGAATCTCGCGCTACATCCGTCGTCTTCGCAGCGGGCTTCATCGTTGTAAGCGGCTACAAGCTCTTCCGCCATTACAGCGGCGTCGCGCTGCCGTTTAATCTGCTCACCGGCGCGGCGTTTTCCTGGGAATGCTTGGGCGCAGCCCTGTTCTTGAGCGTCTGGGCGCTCTTCCATCCGCTTAAAACCAACTCCTGGGCCGAACGTCCGCAGACCATCGCTCGTTTGCAAAGCCCGTTTACGCGCGAGCCGTTGCATGTAGTCATCGAGCAGGGCCGTGAAGCGCTGGTCAGTTCGTCGGGCGAGCGCTTCCCCGTCCGCGACGGAATCCCTGCCTTCCTCAAGCCCGAAGACCTCACCGGCGACAACGGCAAATACAACCATCTGTATGAGACCATCGGCGGCTTCTATGACGATACCCAGCGCTT
>JBKQLG010000123.1:0-7397 GCA_052147235.1 Occallatibacter sp. | reverse complement strand
ATTGTCGCAGACTCCGTCCCCGAGCTGGAGTACACCGAGTCGATCAACAAGGCGCAGGCGGTGATTCGGGCGATTGAGCGGGCGCGGGAGATGTAAGACGAGGGAATAAATATCCCCCGGCAAGCCGGGGGATATTTATTCCGCGCCGAAGACACGCTTGAAGAAACGTCCGATCTTGGAAAAGAAGCCGGGCTTTTTCTTCGCCGCGGGCGGAGGCTGGGGCACGGCGGGCGCTGCCTCCACGGCGGGCTGCGCGGTGTGGTCGGCGGCCTTATAAACGAACGGCTCGACGGGCTGCGCAGGGGCGGAGTTTGGGCTGGCGGCGACCGGTGCCGGCTTGGGCAGCGGCGCAAGGCCCTCGCTCTGCGCCAGTGGAAATTCGTTCCCCTTGGGCATCGCGGGCGGACAGCCGCAAGGCTCTTTTTCCTGGTCCACCACCTCATGCAGGCTGCCGTGCTCGAACATCACCCGCTGGCCGGGCTGCACGCGGTAATCGCCGCCCTCGAAGATGCTGGTCACCAGCACATAGGGCGCGTTCACCCCTGCATTATCCACGCAGGTGTCGCCGTGCTGGCCGAGGCGGACCTTGACCTCCGCAGCGCCGGGTGCGCCGATGAGGATGCGGAAGTCCGGGGTGAGCAGAATGTCGGAGTTGCGTCCCGTGGCGAAGCTGGCCTCGATTGCGCCGTGATCCATCGCCATCATCAGGCCGGGCGTCTCGCCGGCGGGTACGCTGGAGTCGGCGGCCAGCTTGACGGTGGTGGAGGCGCAGACGCGCAGCACGCCGCGATGGGGCAGGACGACCTCGGTGGTCTCAGCGCCGGAGGTGATGGCGCCGCTGGCCACGATGATGGCCTTGCCCTGTGAGACTTCCAGCGCGCCGGTCACCGAGGCTGCGGCGTCGGGATTTTTACTGTCCAGCGTAACGATGGCGATGGGAGCGGCGTCGGCCGTGGGAGGCGGAGGCGTGGCTGGGGCCTGGGCCTGGAGCGCTGGTGTGATGAGAAGCGTAGCCGAGAGCAAGAGGCAGATTCGCATCGCGCTTACATCTCCAAAAAGTTGCGGATCATCTGGTGGCCGCCCTCTGTCAACACGCTCTCGGGATGGAACTGTACGCCCTCGATGGGCAGCGTGCGATGGCGCAGGCCCATGATGACCGAAGATTTTCCGTCGGCGCTCGGTGTGCGGGCTGTCACCATCAACTCCGCGGGCAGCGACTCCTCGGCGACAATCAGCGAGTGGTAGCGGGTGCAGGTGAGCGGCGACGTAAGTCCACTGAAGACGCCCTTGCCGTCGTGCGCAATCGAGCTGGTTTTGCCGTGCATCAGGTGGCTGGCGCGGACGACCTGACCGCCGAAGGCCTCGCCGATAGCCTGATGACCCAAACAAACTCCAAGAATGGGCGCTTTGCCGGCCATGTGGCGGATGAGAGGGACCAGGATGCCGGCCTCGCTGGGCGTGCAGGGCCCCGGCGAGAGCAGGATGCGCTCAGGGCGCATCGCCTCGACCTCGCCGACGGTCAGCTCGTCGTTGCGGTAGACCTCGACCTTGGCGCCCAGCTCTCCCAGGTACTGGACAAGGTTGTAGGTAAAGGAATCGTAGTTGTCGAGAACGAAAACCATATGAACTCCAGTGTAGCGCGCCACCTGCGGTGAGGCAGCCACCTACGGTGGGGCAGCCGCTCGCTGCTCGCTCGCAAAAGCTTAGTAGTCTTTTGTTGATCGGGTCTTAATTATGGCTCCGTGCCCCATCCTTTTCGCGTTCTTTGCGAAAAGGGTGGGAAACCACGAACCCCAATCCGCCTTTTTCGAGGTTCCGGCTTGCTCATCGGTTGCACACTCGCGGCGCATCTGTAAAACTCACTAACAATGGTGATTCATTTTCTGATTCAGGGCCGTGTGCAGGGTGTCGGCTTCCGCTGGTATGTGCAGCGCGAGGCCGGCCTGCTCGACCTGCGCGGCTGGGTGCGCAACACCGAAGAGGGCGAGGTGGAGGTAGTGGTCTCGGGCGCGCCAAAAGAACTGGCCGAGTTGCGCGCCAGCCTGCGCCGCGGACCGCGCGGCAGCCGAGTCGACCGCCTCGTCGAGCATCAACTTGCCGAGAGCGAGGCCGAGGATCTCGATTCCTTCCGCATCGATGGCGCATGGTAATCGAGCAGCAAACCTTCAGCTGTTGGCTGCGGAGCTTATGGATTGCCGGCAGGCGTTGTTGTAGTAACCGCGCATGATCTCCACAATCGTGCCGATCAACGCATAGGTGCCGGCATTCATCAGGCCGACAAAGTAGACGCTCATGCGATAGTGGCGTGCCAGGGCAATCGGGCAAGTCAGGTCGAGCAGAATCGACAAATTCCCAAGCGGGGTTTCCCTCGTTGCCATCATGTAGATGGACCACAAAACCACTACCAGCGCCCCCACCAGCGCCCAGATCGCGATGCGCAGTTTCATGCCGGCCTCCTCAACTTCGCTATCCCATCATCTTCCTGAATCAGACAAATGACAAGCTGACCCCCTGTCCAGCATGTCGCTGTCAGCTAGAGGCTACCGGCTCGCCTATATAATCGTTAAGGAAGCGAACGGCATAATCTTCTGTTCTCTTTCCGCACACGCAATCCGACATTGAATCAGGAACGGACGGAATTATGACCGAAGAGATCAAGTCCATCGACGTGGAAGCCCTGAAGGCGCTGGTGCGCACCGTGCCCGATTTTCCCAAGCCGGGGATTCTCTTTTACGACATCACCACGCTGCTCAAGGACAAGACCGGCTTCGCCAAGATGATCGACGCCATGGCGGCGCACTATCTGGAGCAGAAGATTGACCTGGTGCTGGGCATCGAGGCGCGGGGCTTCATCTTCGGGCCTGCCCTGGCCTACCGACTCAACGCCGGATTCGTGCCGGTGCGCAAGCCGCGCAAGCTGCCCGCGCCAGTTGCGCGCGTGACCTATGAGTTGGAGTACGGTTCGGACACACTGGAGATTCACATGGATGCAATCCAGCCCGGCCAGCGCGTGGTGCTCGTCGATGACCTGCTGGCTACCGGCGGCACGATGGAGGCGACCATCAAGCTGGTCAAGGAACTGGGCGGCGAGATCGCCGGGCTGGCCTTCGCCGTCGAGCTGGACTTCCTCAAGGGCCGCGCGCGCTTCCCGGAGTACGATGTCTTCAGCCTGCTGCATTACGACGAGTAACCACCTGCGGTGGGGCAGACGCGGCCTGCGACCGCCCTGTGGGTGGGGCTGGTTGTTTCACAGGTCTCAAAATCGAGAGCTGGGGCACCCGGCATCTCAAAATCCCGTCTTAAAATTGGGCGTTGAATATGCCTCACTGCAGTGAAACAATAAGAGAATGAATACGATCCTGCGCAAGTACACGAGCTTCGAGGAGATGAAGGCCGACGAGTATCGCTACTGGCAGAGCCGGCCCGTGCATGAGCGGATGGACGCGGTCGAAGAGATGATCCAGGCCGCCTACGAGCTGAAAGGTTGGGAGATCGAGCCGGATGGTCCAAGATTACAAAGACCTTTTGTTCGCATTCCATGTCCATGGCGTTAGATACCTGATTGTGGGCGGTTACGCGGTCATCTATCACGCGCAACCCCGCTTTACCAAGGACATAGACCTTTTTATCAAGGCAGACCCGGCGAACGCGCGGGCAACGTACGCCGCGCTCGCCGCGTTCGGTGCGCCGCTCGAAGGCATTCGGCCAGAGGAATTTGTCGAGCGTGGCAGTTTCTTTCGTTTTGGACACGATCCGCACGGCTTCGATATTCTTCCCGACATTCCGGGTGTTGATTTTGACGGCGCCTGGGAAAGGCGCGTTGAAGGCATAATCGATCCGAAGAGCGGCCTCAAGGCGTTTTTCATCTCAGCGGCTGATCTGATCGCGTCGAAACTGGCTGCCGGAAGGCCGCAGGATCTCGCGGATGCGGAGGCGATACGACAGGCTGCGGAAGCGCAAGCGAGGCGACCTGCAATCTGACCGGCGTTGGCATCCCGACAACATCTGAAAGACGTTTCAGGATGCCTCCTCCGGGGCACTCTCTTCCGCCGCGCCCTCCGCTTCCTCGCCAAGAAAGCTCTGTGCGTCGGCGAAGCGGTAGCCTACGTACACATCCGTCAGCAAGTACACGGGATTGGCGGGGTCGTCTTCGATCTTCTTGCGCAACTGGCGGACGAAGGTGCGCAGGTACTCGACCTCCTCACGAGCGTCGGCGCCCCAGACGGCGGTGAGCAGCCGGGCGTAGGTGATGACGCGGCCGGCGCGGCTCATCAGGCAGTGAAGAATGTCGAACTCCTTGCGCGTCAGATGGACCAACTGGCCGCGCTTGGCGACCTTGCGCTTGACCGGATCGAGGCGCAGCTCGCCGATCTCGATGGGTGCGTCCTCGGCGCGGGCGGGAGCGCGGACGCGGCGAACCGCCGAGCGGATGCGGGCGATCAACTCGCGCGTGCTGAAGGGCTTGGTCACATAGTCGTCCGCGCCCAGTTCGAGGGCTTCGACCTTATCCTCCTCCTGATCGCGCACCGTCAGCATCAGGATCGGCAGCCGGGGAGCGAAGGCGCGAATGCGGCGCAGCGTTTCAATGCCGCCGATGCCGGGCATATTCACGTCGAGCAGGACGCAGTCGAAGACCCCGCCGCGCAGGGTTTGCAGCGCCTCTTCGCCGCGCGAGGCCTCCATCACCTGAAAGCCGAGTTCGACGAGCGGCGGACGCAGCGCCCGGCGGATGGCCGACTCATCATCGACGACAAGAATGCGAATGGGGGGCTGATTCATCATGAACACTCCTTCCGGGCCGAGGCCGGGATCGCCGCAAAAAACGTCGTTCCCTTGACCTCGTCACTGGTAACCCAAACATAACCGCCATGAATCTGCGCCACGCGCTTGGCTACCGAAAGGCCGATTCCTGTGCCGCTGGCCCGGTTGGCGCGCGTCGAAGAGCGATAGTAGCGGTTGAAGATCCTCTCCCGGTCGTTGATAGGAATCACCGGGCCGAAGCTGTGCACCGAGAAGATCACCTCGGCGTTGACCTGCGCCACGCGAATAGTGATCGTGGTGCCGTAGATGGAATACTTGCAGGCGTTGTCAATGTACTGCGTCAGTAGCATCACCATCAACTGGCGGTCGCAGCAGACCACCTGGCCGTCGTCCTCGAGTTCGATGGCCACCTTCATGCTGGCCAACCGGTCGCGCAGGCTGGCAACGACCTCTTCAATCAGCGGCGCAACGGCGACGGGCGTGGCGTGGATCTTGACCTCGCCGGCATCCAGGCGCGCGGTGGTCAGAAGGCGGGTGGTCAGATTGCCGAGCAGGCCGGTCTGTTCGTCGATCAGCGCCACCAGCTCCGCCTGTCCGGGGGAGAGATGGCCCATCTCGCCCAGGCCCGTAGCGGCCGCGCGAATCGCCGTCAACGGCGTCTTGTAGGCGTGGGCGAGCGAATCCAGAACCGTCGCGCGCAACTGCTCGGTGCGCCGTTCGGTCTCGATGCGGCTCTCGTTGGCGAAGGCGCGGTAGCGGTCGAAGGTGATGGCGATTAGCGAGGCGATGGCATTGTTGGTCAGCGGGCTGGTCTCGCCGCGCACCACCAGAGAGCCCACCGGCACCGTCCCCAGGCGGACGACGCGCCGCCCCAGGCCGGAGACCGGATCGTCGTCCGAGCTGCCGAAGTAGTAGACGTTCTGCGCCAGCTCGCGCGGGTCCACATTCCAATTGCCGGCCTGATAAACCTGGTGCAGGTCGGCGTCGAAGACCGCAACCGCCTCCAGCGAGAAGATTTCATGCACCAGTTCGGCCAACTGCGGCCCCGGCTCGACGTGCAGATTCAACTCCAGCGTGCGCCGGGTGAACTCATAGAGATCGTGCATCTGCCCGCCCCATGACTCGGCCTCCTGGGCGTGGTCCTTGACGCGCGACGAGAGCCGGCTGACCACCAGCGCGACGATGACAAATGCCAGCAAGGCAACCGAATTGGCCGGATCGGCGGCCAGATTGGCCTGCGCCTGCCGGGTGATGAAGATGCTGTGCAGGAAAACGGCTGAGAGCGAGACGATCACCGCCTGCCAGAATCCGCAGAGCAGGGCGATGGGCACCACAATCAGCAGGTATAGCAGCGCGGCCACGGGAAGCAACCATCCGGCCCAATGCGCCAGAGCCGAAACCAGTAAAACGGCTACCACTCCCAGCGCGCACTCCAGCATGAAGAGCAGCGCCCGCAATCCGAAGCCGCGCGCGCGCAAACCGCCGAAAGGAGAATTGATCAGGATGGACCCAAAAGACAAACGATACCCCACCAATTGCAATGAATAATCGACAGTGGATTATGGACCTTGAACAGTTAAATCAATACCGTTGCCCCAGGTTTCGCGTATCAGATCTGGGAGACCACGAGCCTCAACCGGCGTTGATCTTTGAGAAGAATTTTAACAGGTTCCTCATTCCCGTTCGGCGCAGAGAAGGCGAATCTGACCCGCAGCCAAGCCGAAACAGCCCTCTGCTTCTCATCTCCCCTTTACGCGGCAGTTCCTAATGGCGGCGATGGCGGACGGTCCTGCACCGGCAAACACCTGTTGATTCATCGCAGCGGCCGAAGAATCTCATGAATTCCTCACGCGCAGTCACGAATAATTCAGAGAACAGAGTTCAAACTTCCCCAGCATCCAAAAGGAGATCCATGACAAAGTACAAACTGGAATACATCTGGCTTGACGGCTACAAACCCGTTCCAGGGCTGCGCGGCAAGAGTCAGCCAAAGTCCTTTGACCATCCGCCCACCCTCGAAGATATTCCCGTTTGGGGCTTTGACGGTAGCTCCACCATGCAAGCGGAGGGCAGCAAGTCCGACTGCGTGCTCAAACCCGTGGCTCTCTACCCCGACGGGGCCCGCAAGGACGCTTACCTCGTTCTTTGCGAAGTCATGCACCCCGACGGCACCCCGAATTCCACCAACTATCGCGCCACCATCGAGGACGATCCCGACTTGTGGGTCGGCTTTGAGCAGGAGTACTTCCTCTTCAAGGATGGGCGTCCGCTCGGCCTTCCCAAAGACGGCCATCCCACCACTCCGCAGGGCCCCTACTACTGCGGCGTCGGCTACAAAAACATTGGCAGCATCGCCCGCCAGATCGTCGAAGAACACTGGGATCTATGTCTGGCCGCCGGCATCAATCATGAAGGCATCAACGCAGAGGTCGCCAAGGGCCAGTGGGAGTTCCAGATCTTTGCAAAGGGTTCAGCCAAGGCCGCCGACGACACCTGGACCGCTCGCTATCTGATGATGCGTCTCTGCGAGAAATACAAGGTGGATGTCGAGTTACATTGCAAACCCATCAAGGGCGACTGGAACGGATCCGGCATGCACTGCAATTTCTCGACAAAATACCTGCGCGAAGTGGGCG
>JBKQLG010000122.1:0-24984 GCA_052147235.1 Occallatibacter sp. | reverse complement strand
GTCGCCGCGGCGCTCCTTGAGGATGATCTGCTCGTAGATGCGGCCGGTGGTGTAGTTGTTGTCGCGAGAGAGCGGCGCGTGCGTGAAGCGTTCGTAGTGGCCAAGGTCGAGGTCGGTTTCGGCTCCGTCGTCGGTGACGAAGACTTCGCCGTGCTGAAAGGGGGACATGGTGCCGGGATCGACGTTGAGGTAGGGGTCGAACTTCATCATGTTGACGCGCAGGCCGCGGCTTTCCAGCAAACAGCCGATGGAGGCCGCCGCCAAACCCTTGCCTAAACTGGACACAACTCCGCCCGTCACAAAGACATACTTTGCCGACATGGATGCAACCTCATTCTTCGATTGTTGGGATTGGCTGTACGAGGTGGACACTCACAAGTATGGCAGAGATGGGGCGCGAAGGGAAGAAAAAAATGGGATGAACTGCCAGAACGCGATCTTCCTGTCTTGCTTCAAGGAAACCAGCAGATTCTTGAGTTGCTGCACGGTGAGTTTGTGTTGGCCCTCGCGGTCAACGACAGCATCAAACCACGAGAATCCAACCCTACCATTTCATTCCCTCTCCCCTTTGAATCAACGCATTGCGCTTCCTGGATGGAGACGCCGCATTGCCGGCGAACAACATTCCTGACAGCGGGACAGCGCGGCGGCTGAAGGAGGCAACCGCCGCGCCATTGTCATGAAGCTGCCGGGAGCTAGTGAGCGGCCAGCTGGTAGTTCTTGTACTCCGAGGTGAAGAGTGTGCGGCGAAGGATGAACTTGGCGGAGCCGGAGTCGCCGTTGGGAATCACCGTAGTGTTGATGACGGTTTTGACGGGAAGTACCAATGCTGTTGTGTCAACCTTCACCGGGCCATAATCGATGCGCTGGTCTTCCTGCTGAACATTGTCGGAAGATTTGAACTCAGCCTGAAGGATTAGCCGGACCACGATTCCCGTATCCGGATCGACGAAGATCTCGCCGTGATAGGGCAATATGGCCTTGAAGTACTGGTCATACGCGGTGTGTGTCTGCATATTGCCCTTGGCTGTGTAGTCTCCATTAAGGTTGCCCGCGGAGGATCCACTTGACCAATTCAACACGCCTATCTGTTCGGAAGCCGCCGGGAAGCAGCAATAGTTCACCGCGTAGTGGGATTTTTTCTTGTCCACGGAGAAGGCATAGACGGCAGCGGTCTTTTTGTTGACGGTCTCCCAGCGAAGCCAGCTGATTGTGCCGGCGGTCTGCGCATCCTGGAGGACGCTGCTCAGAACCGGTCCCTGCCCCAGCAAAGCGATATAGCCATTCTGGCCCCATTGAGTCTTATCCTTTGCCTTGGACAGCATTTCGGCGCCGTTCTTGGTATCGACCGGCACTTCTGTCGAATTGATGTAGTGGATGTAGCGGTTGGCCTCCACCAGGTTCGGATCGGTATCGACAGACGAACTGCCGGCGTGTATCCCCGACGTAACGGCGATAGCCCCGACGTTGTCCTGAAAGCGTATGGTGGTTTTGGTTGCGGTCAAATGCGGCAGTTGAGCATAGGTCTTTGTTGTGTAATCGATAGCCTTGTCCAAGATGGTTTTTTGCGCGGCGGCGTCGGGGGCGGGAGTGGCGGGCAGGTCGGCAACCGGGGGCGGTAGCATAGCGCTGCGCGCCTCAAGGACATAGATCTGCTCGGTCGAGTAAGGGCCGGAAACGTACGAGACCAGGCCGTTCATCGCGGAGCGGGTAAGCTCTTCAGTCAGCTCGACCTGCTTGAGCTCGGCAGCCACTTCGGCGTCGGTCTTGTGGAGGCGCTGCAAGGAAACCAACAGATCCTTGAGTTGTTGTACGGTGATTTTCTTGGCGGCCCATGCGGGCGACGCGAGCATAAGAACCACGAGGATCCATGCAAACCGTTTCATTTTCTCTCCTTTTGCAGCAAAGTCTGCAACCTATTCGACGGTGAAATACTCTTGCCGGTCACGTTCATTTCAGCCATCTCGCGATCCAATCAGAGAAACTGCGCTGGAAGAGTTCGGATCAGGTCCGGCGCAGCCGGATGGCCGCGGCGGCTTAACTTCGTTGGCTTCGGTGTATCCTCCCTGCTATTGCAAGAGCCGATGTCATTATACAGATCGATTGCAAGGCCGTACTGGGGCAAATTGCGCTTCACCCTCGATGCCCGGCCTGCAAGGCCGAGACGGGAATGGTGACCGAGCCCATGCGGCCCGAGTTTTCGTCCACTAAAAGAATGCGCAGTGAAGTGATGGACGGCTTCAGTTGCAAGGTGCGCTCGACGGAAAGGCCGTTCTTAAGCAAGTATTGAAGGGTGGAAGCCTTCAGTTGCAGCCCAAGCCGCCTCCCCTCAAGCTGCGCCTGAAGGCCCGCGTCGTCGCGCTGCACCAGGAAGACATCCAGATTGCCGCTCCAACGGCCGGATTTCTCCTCCAGCGCCAGATCGCCGGCGGCGACGGTGATCTTCACGCGGAGGCCGCCTTCGAAGGCGATCGGCTGGGCGGTCACAGCCACCTGGTTGGCATCCTCTGGCAGCCAGACCGCCTGGTGGAAGCGCTCCTTGAGTGTCGCCGGTTCTTTGTTGTAGAGGTAGCCGGTGCGATAGTGCAGGGTGAGGCCGGGGCGCTTGGCGGCCAGCTTGACGGTGAGCAGGTGGAGCGTGTTGTCGGCCGGAAGGTCGGGCGTGAAGCTGAGCAGATATGCGGCATGACCGTCCTCAATTACGCCATTGAGCTCTGCGGCAATGTTGTTGGAGCGCCGGAAGATGCGTCCTCCGGTGGCCTCGGCAAGGTGGCGGATGGGCCCCTGGATGGCGCGCGTGTCCTGTTGCATTTGGGCGATCAGACGCCCCGGCTTCAGTATGTGCCCTCCATTATCAAACATGTCGATGTCTATCCCTGCGGTTGCCTCCGGGCCCAGGCGGCTTATCTGTTGCTGGATCGGCGTCGTCTCCGCCAGTTCGACATTGATTCTACTGATGCTGGCGTCAACCATTCCGCCTTCCAGTTGCGAGACATCCAGCGGATAGAGACTGACATGGGCGTCGTTCATCGCCTCCTGCGCCCGCAGGGTATTGGGTTCGATATACTTGTCGCCCTTTTCAATACTCGCCGCCCTGTTGCTCCAGTCGGCCAACACATTGTCGCTGGAGATCCAGACCAGGTTCTTGTGGCCGGGAATCGCGGCCAGATGCCAGGCCACGCCCACCAGGATCATCATTGCATCGCGGCTGGGATTGAGACCCCAGTCGCGCAGTTCCGGGTCAAGGTTTTGCCTGTGCCCATCCGAATCGTTGCTCACACTGCCGTTCACGTACAGCAGATCCTCGATACTATGAACCGTCTCGAATTGCTGCCGGTTGCGGCGCTCTTCGTCCTGCGCATCTTGCAGGTCCTGCGCGCTGGGTATCCACCGGCTCAATTTATCCTCCAGCAGGGCGTGATCGGTCGTCTCTTCGGCCAGAATCTGGAAGTTGTGGGATTTCAACACGTACAACCCCACGCTCTCGCCGGCCGGGAGAGCCTGCAAAAAGCGCATCGTCTGCGCACGCGCGTAGCTCAGATCGCTGTAGACTATGTTTCCGATGTCTATCAAGAGAATCGTGGAACTACTCACTGCCTCGCCGCCCTCGTTCATTGCATTGCTCGCGCCATGATTGGAGATTTCAGGCTGGGCCGGCGCGGCAACGGGTGAGCCGGGGGCAGCGGTGGAGACCTCTTTAGCGGCCTGCGAGAAGTAGCGGATCTGCTGCTTGCGTCCATTGTCGTAGATCTCGAAGTCTTCCGGTTTCAGGTCTTTCACCGGATAACCTTTCTTGTCGTATGCCACAACACCTACATCCACCAGCCGCGAGGCGACCCTGAGCGTGAAGCCGGAAGGCTGGGGCATGCTGGGATTGGCGGGAGCGTCAGGAACTCCGCTGGCCTCCGCCTCGGCGATTTCCTGCTCAGGCAGCGGAGTTGACGGAGAGGCGGGCTCGGTTCCCGTCCCGGCCACTGCCGGAGCCGATGGGGCTGTGCCCGCTACCTGTGAGGCCGGCGCAGCGGTCTGCGCTGCTGCCTGCTCCGCGGGTTTTGCGGCTACTAAAGGCGCTTTTCCCGGGTTGGCGGGCTCTGTCTCCGCAGCGTTCCCGGTCAGCACTCGCGCCTCGGCGCGGAAGAGATGATATTGCTCAAAAGCAACGTCATTCAACAGGGTCTGTGGAGGTCCCTGCGCGACAGACATGATTTCAGAGGGTTCGTATGTCTCGGAGACTCCCATGACGGGCTTAAGGTGGAGGGGAGCATCCTCCACGATCTTTGAACTCTGTGCCAATGAAAGCGCTACACTCTTCAGCGGGCAGATATAAGTTGTACCGCCGATTTCCACCGGCCCGTATTCCACCACGATGGAGGCCCTGGCAACCGGATCGTTTGCTTTCAGTTCGGCTTCCAGCATCAGACGTAGGATCGTTCCGTTGGCAGGGTCAATGGTCATTTCCCCGTGATAGGCGACGATCTGATTAAAAGGATGTAGGTTCGCGACGCCTCCGGGAAGTTGTTCGGGGACGCAGCAGAAATCCACTTTGTAGTGGGACTTTTCTTGGGGCACGTAGTAGCTGAAGACGGCCAAAGGGCCGCTCGCACCTTGTTCCCAGTGGCTCCATGCCAGCTTGCTGCGGGCAGCATCCTCCAACACCGTGCCAAGAATGGGCCCGAAGACTCCCCACGTGGTCAATCCCACAGGTCTTTTATCCTTGGTCGCGCCGGTATCCACAGCCTCTTGTCCGTGGCGATAAGATACCGTGACGCTGGAATTGCCGACTGAGTGCAATGGCTGGTAGAGAGTGGTGGGACTGTTCAAATGCTGTTGAAGAGGCGTGTCCTCATAGCGGGAGGTAACCCTGGTAGCTAAGATGTTTGGCAACAGGGGGATGGTCTTGAGGACATAGTTTACGGTCAGATCCATCATCTGGCGTTGCGCGGCGCGGTCCGGTGGATTTGTGTCGGGAATCTCCTCGTCCGGAGAATCAAGAAACTCTGAGGCATCGGCCAATGCAACCAGCGCCTCTTGAACTTTTTCGCCGGGAAAGCTGGCTTTCCAGCGCGCCAGCCGGGTGGTACTAAATCGTTCTGTCAACTCCAGGTCGGAGAGATGCGATGCTACTTCCGCATCCGGCTTGCCCTGGGAAGCAGTCAATATCTGCTCCAACTGGTCCACAGTCACGCGCTTGGCGGCCCAGGCGTGCGACGCCAGCACCAAAACAACGAGAATCGATGCAAACCGTTTCATTCTCTCTCCTCCTGCGGCAGAGCCTGCGAGCGTTCGATAATGAAACATCCTTGCCGGATACAAATTATTCCAAGCGGGAAATCCCCCTGGGTCTGTCGGGGCGACATTCGATATTTGACAGTTCCGGGTGTCCATCCCGGAAACTCCAATTGTGAGCGGCGAAGCATAGGGAAGAAGTTTCAGACTGGACAAATAAGACAGTACCTCCACTCCAAGTGAAAGTGCAAGCACAAAATGGTCTTTATCACCTAATACCGGCGCGGGAATTTATATAAGGAACACGCCAACATAGGGGCAAAGTCCTCAAACGATTGGCCGAGCAGAAGGAGAGTGTTGTCGTGGAGAGTCACCTCCGGCCTGATCACGTTCATATTCTGCTTTCGATTTCGCCCAAGGATTCGGATCCACAAGTGATCGGATTCATCAAGGGCAAGAGTGCGATTCACTTGGCGCGGGCGTGGGAGGAGCGAAAGCAGAATTATGTGGGTCAGAGGTTCTGGGTGTGCGGGTTTCTGGTTTCCACCGTATGCCGGGATGAGGCCGTGATTCGGGAGTACATCCGCACCAGAAACAGAAGACCAGCGCCTGGATCAATTAAAAATGTGGTAATGACCTGCCACTTATAAGGTGGCTCAAACCAACCGGGACCGCATTAGCAACCCAGCCCAAGCCGCTTTGATCGGCTCACATCGTAAAGCCCCCGGCTCTGCCGGTGGATATTTACTCGACAACATACTCATCCTCAATGGCCAGCCTGCAAGGCCGAGGCGGGAATGGTGACCGAGCCCATGCGGCCCGAGTTTTCGTCGACTAAAAGAATGCGCAGTGAAGTGATGGACGGCTTCAGATGCACGGTGCGCTCGACGGAAAGGCCGTTCTTAAGCAGATATTGAAGGGTGGAATCCTTCAGCTGCAGCCCAAGCCGCTTCCCTTCGAGCTGCGCCTGAAGGCCCGCGTCGTCGCGCTGCACCAGGAAGACATCCAGATTGCCGCTCCAGTGGCCGGATTTCTCCTCCAGCGCCAGATCGCCGGCGGCGACGGTGATCTTCACGCGGAGGCCGCCTTCGAAGGCGATCGGCTGGGCGGTCACCGCCACCTGGTTCGCATCCACCGGCTGCCAGACCGCCTGCCGGAAGCGCTCCTTGAGGGTGGCCGGCTCTTTAGTGTAGAGGTAACCGGTGCGATAGCGCAGAACAACTCCTTTTTGGTTGCCGGTCAGCTTGACGGTAAGGTTGTGGAACTGGCCGTCGGCTTGCCCTTCGGGGTAAAAGCTCAACTGATAGCTGGCATGGCCGTCGTCGACCACGCCGTTCAATTCGTTTGAAATGCTCCCGGAGCGCCGGAAGATTCGTCCGCCAGTCGCATCGGCCAAATGGCGGATCGGCCCCTGGATGGGGCGCATATCCTGCTGCATTTGGGCCCTCAGACGCCCCGGCCTCAGATCGTGCCCTCCGTAATCCTGACTGTCGATATCTGCTCCCGAAGACGCTTCCGGGCCCAGATTCTGAAGCTGGAGATTCACCGTCGGCGCCAGTTCGACATTCTTGTTATAGACGCTGGCGTCGACCATTCCGCCTTCCAGTTGCGAGGCATCCAGCGGGTAGACGCTGACATGGGCGTCGTTCATCGCCTCCTGCGCACGCAGAGTGTTGGGCTCGATATGCTTGTCGCCCTTTTCAATGCTGACCGCATTGTTGCTCCAGTCGACCAGCGCATTGTCGCTGGAGATCCAGACCAGGTTCTTGTGGCCGGGAATCGCGGCCAGATGCCAGGCCACGCTCTCCAGGATCATCATGGCATCGCGGCCGGGATTGCTGCCCCAATCGCGCAGTGCCGGATCAAGCGTTTGCGTGTGTCCCTCCGGGTCGTTGCTGGTGTTGCCGTTCACGTAGAGCAGATCCTCGACACTATGAACCACATCGAATTGCTGGCGGTTGCGCTGCTCTTCGTCCTGCGCATTTTGCAGGTCTTGCGCGCTGGGCATCCAGCGGCTCAATTTATCCTCCAGCCGGGCGTGATCGGTGGTCTCCTCGGCCAGAATCTGGAAGCCGGTGCGTTTCATCGCGTAGAGCCCCACCCGCTCGCCGGCCGGGAGAGCCCGCAGGAATTGCAGGGCCTGTCCACGGGCATTGGTGAGATCGCCGAACGCAAGGTTGCTTCCGTCCAGCAGGAGGATAGTGACACTGCTCTCCGACTTTTCCGCGGGGGCAATTGCGTCGCTAGAGCCGGAGCCGTGATTGGAGAAGGCGGGCTGGGGCTGTGCGCCAGTGGGCTGGCCTGACGAGGCAACCGGCTGGTCCGGTAATGCGGCGGGCGCCGGGGCGGCTTGCGAAAAGTAGCGGAGATTCTGCCTGCGCCCGTTGTCGTAGATCTCGAAGTCTTCCGATTTCAGGTCCTTCACCGGATGACCTTTCTTGTCGTATGCCACTACACCTATATCCACCAGCCGCGAGGCGACCTTGAGCGTGAAGCCGGAGGGCTGGGGCATGCCGGGATTGGCGGGAGTGTTTGGAACTCCGCCGGCCTCCGTCTCGGCAATTTCCTGTTCAGGCGCCGGAGTGGACGGAGCGGCGGGCTCGGTTGCGGTACCGGCAACCGGCGGGGCCGATGGGGCTGCGCCCGCTACCGGTGAGGCCGGCGAGGCTGACTGCGCCGCCGCCTCCGCGGGCTTAGCAGCTTCCGAAGGCGGGTTTTCCGGGTTGGTGGGCTTGGCCTGCGCGGCATCAGGAGGAGGCGTCCCAGAGGCGAGTTCCGCGTCCCCAGCCACCACGCGCGCCTCGGTGCGGAAGAGATGATATTGCTCAAAGGCAACGTCATTCAACATGGTCTTCAGAGGTTGCAATTCATTCGCTTCGGGGAACAAATAGCGATCGTTGAACTGAAGGGATTGCGCCAGCGTGCTGGAGACGCTCTTGACGGGACAGAAGTAGGTCTTGCCGCCGATTTCCACCGGCCCGTATTCCACCATGATGGAGGCTTTGGCAACCGGGTCGCTTGCTTTCATCTCGGCTTCCAGCATCAGGCGAAGGATCGTTCCGCTGGCAGGATCGACGGCGATTTCCCCGTGGTAAGCGACAATCTGGCTAAAAGGATGCAAGTTCGCGACGCTTGTCGAATCTTGTTCGGCGACACAGCAGTAATCCACCCTGTAGTGTGACTTTTCTTTAGGCACGGAGTAGCTGTAGACAGCCATTGGGCCGCTCGCGCCCTGTTCCCAGTGGCTCCAGGCCAGCTTGCTCCGTGCAGCATCCTCCAACACCGTGCCCAAGATAGGCCCGAAGACCCCCCATGTGGTTAATCCCTGCGTCTGCTTTTCTTTGGCCGCTCCGGTATCCACGGCCTCGTGTCCTTGGCGATAAGAGACCGTGACACTGGAATTGCCGACGGAGTGCAACGGCTCGAAAGGAATGAAGGATCCCGGTCTTTGCAGAAGTGGCGTGTCCTCAAAGCGGGAGGTGACCCTGGTGGCTAAGAAGTTTGGCAACAGGGGGATGGTCTTGCCGACATAGCTTACCGTCAGAGCCAGCATCCGGCGCTGCGCGGCGAGATCCGGTGGAGCTGTGGCGGGAATCTCCGCTGCCGGAGGATCACGAAACTCTGATGCATCGGCCAATACAACCAGCGCCGCTTGAACTTTTTCGTCGGGAATGCTGGCTTTTAAGCGCGCCAGCCGGGTGGAACTCAACCGTTCTGTCAGCTCCAGATCGGAGAGATGCCACGCTACTTCCGCATCCGGCTTGCCCTGGGAAGCATTCAATATCTGCTCCAACTGGTCCACCGTCACGCGCTTGGCGGCCCATGCGAGCGACGCCAGCAGCAGAACCACGAGAATCCATGCAAACCGTTTCATTTTCTCTCCTCCTGCAGCAAAGCATGCGACCATTCGACAGTGAAATACCTTTGCCGGTTACGAATCGCGGACGAGATATTCATCCTCAATGGCCAGCCTGAAAGGCCGAGGCGGGAATGGTGACCGAGCCCATGCAGCCCGAGTTTTCGTCCACCACGAGAACTCGCAGCGAGTCCGTGGCCGGCTTCATCTGGACAAAGCGGTCGAAGGGAATACCGCTGGAGAGCAGATTCTGGTAGGTGGAGGATTTGAGGCGCAACCCCAGCGTCTGCCCCTCGACCTGCGCACGAAGTCCGGCGTCGTCGCGCTGGATGAAGAAGATGTCCAGCTTGTCGGTCCAGCGTCCGTCGCGCTCTTGCAGGCCCAGGTCACCGGCGGCAATCTCAATCTTCACGCTGGCGCCGGCGTCCATGGAGACAACTTTAGCGCTCACAGCCACCTGGTTGGCATCCAGCGGCTCCCAAACCGCCTGCTGGAAACGCTCCTTGAGGATGCCCGCTTCCTTTGCGTAGAGGTAGCCGGTGCGGTAGCGCAAGGTCAGTCCGCGCTGCCTGCCGGTGAGCTTGACGGTGATGGTGTGATACTGTCCGTCGGCCGGACCCTGGGGATAGAAGCTGACGCGCACGGCGGCGTGGCCGTCTTCGATGATATCGGAGAGCTCCGCCGCCAGATCACTGGACCGGCGAATGGTGCGTCCGCCAGTGGCATCGGCCACCTGCCGGATGGTGGGCTGAATGGGATGCAAATCCTGGTTCATCTCGGCGGTGATGCGCCCATCGGTCATGTTGCGCGGCGGCGCAGACTTGCCGGCCATCGAAGCCATTTCCGCGGCTGCCTGAGTCAACTCGACGTTACGGTGCTGGATGTCGGCGCTGACTGTTTGGGCTTCAAGCTGAGAGACATCGAAGGGATAGACGGCGACATGGGCGTCATTCATCACCTCCTGGGCGCGCTGGGCATAGCTGTCAAGGAACCTGCTGCCTTTGTCTGTGCTCACGTCCTGATCGCGCCAGTCGGCGAAGACATTGTCGCTGGAGACCCAGACCAGGTTCTTGTGGCCTGGGATGGCGGAGAGATGGCGCGCCACGGCGACCAGAATGATCAGCGACGCGCGGGCCGGATTGCTGCCCTGGTTGAGCAACTGGGGATCGGTAGCGGTGACCGCGACCGGCTCATCAATGCGATTGCCGTTCACCGAGTCCAGGTCAGCGACGTTATGCACCTCATTGAAGGACTGGCGGTTGCGGGTCTCATCCTCCTGGGCCTGGTTGACGGACTGGGCGCTGGGCGAAAACTTCTGCAGGCGGGCCGTCAGAACGGCGTGATCGGCGGTGATCTCCTGCAGGACACGGAAGCCGATGCCGGTCATAGTGTAGATGCCAACCCGCTCCGTGGGAGGCAGGGAGGCCAGGAACTTGATCATCTGCTGGCGGGCGTAGTTCAGGTCTCCCCAGGCAATGTGGCTTTCATCGATGAGCAGAACCGTGTAGCCGGTCTCGGCTGCCGGCGACGCGGCGGGCGCGGCGGGTGAATCCACGGCGCGATTGGAAAAGCTGCGCTCCGGCGCCGGGGCGGCTGCCAGCGCCACCGGAGCCTGATCCGCAATCTGACTGAAGAAGCGCAACTCCTGCTTGCGGCCGTTGTCGTAGACCTCGATCTCTTCCTGCCTCAAATCCTTGACGGGGTGGCCCTTCTTGTCATAAGCCACAATGCTCACATCCACCAGCCGCGAGCTGACCTTGAGCGTATAGCCGGAGGTCTGGAGGGGGTTGAAATTTGCGGGCTGGTCGGGAACGCCGTTGGCCGCAGCCATGCTGATCTCCGGAATCACCGGCGCGGGCGGCGGGGTGGGCGGAGTTGCGGGCGGCTGCGCGGCGGGCGGCGCGCTGGCTTCGGCTGGCTGGGCCGATCCCGGAGCCGGGGCTGGCCCGGAGGAGGCTGGTATAACTTCCGGCGACGCAAGGCCGGGAGCGGGCGGGGCGACCGGAGTGAGTGCGTTGTGTTCGCCTGCATCGGCAAGAATGCGCGCCGACGCGCCCAAGCGGTGATAGTGGGTGAAGCTGGTCTCGTTCAGCAGCAGGAGCGGCGAGAGATCCTCATGACTGGCCTCTTCCATGGAGAGCGCCAGAGCGCGAACCGGGCAGATAAAACGCTGATCGCCGATGGAGACAGGGCCGTACTCGATCACGGTGGCTGCGCGTAGTAGCGGATCGCTGCTTTTCAATTCAGCTTCCAGCGTGATGCGCAGAATGGCTCCGGTAGCGGGATCGATGAACAGCGAGCCATGATAACCGGGAGTTTCTCTAAAAGCATGCGAGACAACCGGCTGCAGTTGGTTGATCATCTGACCGTCCGACCGTCCTCGTCCTCCCCCCGTCGAGTTGACTCCGCCGGGCTGCTCTTCCGCAATGCAACAGAATGTAACTCCATAGTGGGAGGCTGCCCTGGGGACGGAATAGCGGTAGACCGCAGCCAGGCCCGCTGGAGTCTGTTCCCAGTGGTTGAAGGTCACCGTGCCTTTGGCGGTGTCGGTCATGACAACGGTCAGCGCCGGGCCGAACTCGCCCCAGCTGTGCAGTCCTATCTCCTGCTGGGGCTGAGCAGCGCCAGAGGGCTGAGTTGTGTCTTGAATCTCCTGGCCGTCGCGGTAGGTGATCTGGCGGCTTACCGATCCAAGTGGATGCAGCCCTGCGCGCACCGCCCAGCCGCCTTTCTCCAGCACCTGCGGACTGTTGTCGAAGCGATGGGTAGTGCGGGTGGCGAAGAAGTTGGGCAGATGAGGCAAGGTTTGAACTGCGTAGCCGCGCGCCGCATCCATCATTTGTTGCTGCGCGGCGGTATCGGGAGGGGCCGTGGCGGGCAGTTCGCCGGCAGGCGGGTCAAGGAAGGCCGATTGGTCGGCGAGCAGTTGCAGGGCCAGCGCCATGCGGGGGCTCAGTGCGAAACGGGCGGCAAACCGGTTCAGCGTGGCATCCGTCAGCCGCTCGGAGAGTTCCAGAGCGCCGATCTGGCGCACCATGTCGGCGTCCGCCATATGCTCGGCAATAGTCACCGTCAATGTCTGCTCCAACTGCTCGACCGTCACACGCCTGGCGGCATAGGCAGGAAGAGCCAGGACTGTCACGAGCGCCAGCAAGATCAGTTTCCGCACTGAACCTCCCCCACAGATTGACGATATACCCGCAAGGATAGCTGCCGCTTGCAACATGGCGCCTGTTGCGCGGCTGCTTTGGTGGTTTAGGTTCCCGAATCGTGGATCTTTGAAACAGCCCTAGACGGCCAGCTTGCGGGCATCGCCGGCGTGTGGCGGGTAGATTGCCGGGCGGCCGATGCTGATGTACGTGAAGCCGTGGTCAAGCATCTGCTGGGGCTGGTACAAGTTGCGACCGTCGATGACGATGGAGAAGCGGAGCGCCTGCTTGAGGCGCACAAGATCGAGGTCGGCAAACTCCTTCCAGTCGGACAGGATCAATAACGCGTCGGCGTCCTGGGCCGCTTCGAAGATGCCGGTAGCATAGCGCAGCTTCTCGGAGGGCGGCAGTAGTTCCTGAGCGCGCTCCATGGCCGCCGGATCGAAGGCCGTGACGGATGCGCCGGCTTCGAGGAGTTTTTTGATGATGCCGATGGCTGGAGAGTCGCGAATGTCGTCGGTATCGCCCTTGAAGGCCAGGCCGAGGGCGGCCAGGCGCTTGCCGCGCAGGGTCCACAACGCGGCGCGCACCTTGTTGAAAAAGAGATCCTTCTGGTGTTCGTTGATCCTGCGGACCTCGTCGAGGAGCTGGAAGTTTACGCCCTGCTGCTCGGCCACCCAGTGAAAGGCGGCGATGTCCTTGGGGAGGCAGGAGCCACCATAGCCCAGGCCGGCGCGCAGGAAACTGGGACCGATGCGGGCGTCCATCCCCAGGCCAGCAGAGATCTCCTCAATGTTCGCATCGACGGTCTCGGCCAGGTTGGAAACCGCGTTGATGAAGGAGATTTTCATCGCCAGAAAGGCGTTGGAGGCGTGCTTGACAATCTCCGCGCTCTGCGCTGAAGTGACCAGCAGCCTGGCCGGGCATTGCATGGAGCAAGCTCCCGGTAATGAATCTGGCAACTCGTAATAGCTGCCCGTAGTAAGCGGCTCGTAGATGCGCCGCATCAGCGCGGCGGCGCGCTCGCTGTTGGCGCCAACGATGATGCGGTCGGGATGGAGAAATTGAATGATGGCCGTGCCTTCGCGCAGGAATTCGGGGTTGGAGACGACATCGTAGCTCTCCGCGGCAACGCCATGGAGGTGCATCACGCGGCGAATGCGCTCGCTGGTGTGGACCGGGACCGTACTCTTTTCGACGATGACTTTGTAGCCGTTGATGGAGCGGGCAATCTGCGAGACCACGGCCTCAACGTGCGAAAGGTCGGCGGCGCCGGTCTCCCCCTGGGGCGTGCCGACGGCGATGAAGATGGCTTCGCTCTGCTCGACAGCGGCTGCCAGATCGGTGGTGAAGGTGGCGCCGCGCCCCCCATGGCGGGCGAGAAGCTCGGGCAAATGGCGCTCGAAGATGGGCACACCTCCTTCGCGGAGGGTCTTAACCTTGGATTCGTTCTTGTCCACGCAGACGACCTGGTGGCCGATCTCGGCAAAACAGACAGCAGCCACAAGACCGACGTATCCGGACCCGATCACACAGATGGAAACTGGCTTCGACATGCGCTCGCGCTGTCTCCTTTACGGATTCCCGGCCACCCCTTTGTTATCGCGCCAGGGGGATGGGGCAAGTCGCGGGGCTGTTCAGGGTGCTTCGTCAACACCAAGATCACTCGAAGCTTCGCTGACTCTCTGCTAGAGTGAAAATGCGGTTGGATGCTGTGTCCCGGAAGCCCATTGCATCGATGCATTCTTCCGAGACAGTACACCAGCGGCTGGCTACAGGCATCAATCTGCTGCAAAAGCGGGCGATAATTCATGGAAAATTCATTGCAATCCACCTTTTCGACCTGGGCGCCCTTTCGCATCGCGCCCAGCTTTTCCGAGCGGGTATGGGGTTTCCGCGACCTTCATCCCTGGTATGACCGGGTCGCCGAGGGAGTGCCGATCGGCGAGGCCTGGCTCACCGGGGACCAGTGCGTTGTGTCGAGCGGCGCGCACGCCGGCCAGACGCTGGGCGCGCTTTTCGCCGAGAACCCCGAGGCTCTCTTGGGAACGGCTGCCGCACGCAGTGCTTCGCCACTGCTGATCAAGGTTCTCTTTGTGAAGGAAAAGCTGAGCGTGCAGGTGCATCCGGACGACCGGATGGCGCAGAAGTATGGCGATCCGCGCGGCAAGACGGAATGCTGGTATGTGCTGCAGGCCGAGCCAGGCGCGCAGGTGGCCTGCGGGCTCAAGCCGGGCGTCACGCTGAACGAGGTGAAAGAGGGGATTGCAAAGGGCACACTGGAAAGCAGTTTGAACCTGCTCGATGTGGCCGCAAGCGAGATGGTCTTTGTGGATGCTGGGACGGTTCATGCGATCTGGCCGGGGTTGATTCTACTGGAGACCCAGCAGAACTGCGACCTGACCTACCGGATGTACGACTACGGGCGGGGACGCGAGCTACACATCCAGAAATCCCTGGAAGCCACAAAGCTGGTGACGCGCGCCGGCAAGGTTCCAGCGCGCGTGCAGGCCGGCCGGAGTCTTCTGATCGATGAAGATTACTTTCGCGTGGAGCGCATCGATGTGGCCGGCAGCAGGGCGAGCGCCAGCCTGCCGGGAGAAGGCGAAACGGCGCCGGTGCTCCAGTACCTGTTTGCGACCACGGGAGCGGCAAGAGTGGCGGGGGCGGGCTTTGAAGCGCTGCAAGTTCCGATGGGAGGCATCGTGGCCGTCCCCGCGGCTTCGCCGGAGTTTGTGATAGAGGACACCGGTGAGTTGGAGTTGATGCGAATCACTCCCCGCTGGCCGGGAGGAAGCCAATGACCGGCGCCAACTGGAGAGAGTCGGTGGTGGCCTATATCCGGGACGCGGCTCTGCCGGTGGACAAGTTCGGACATCAGCCTCGGCTCTATGCGCTGGCGACGCGCCTGGGCGGGGGGATGGAGTACGACGACGATATTCTCTTTGCCGCCGCCTGGATGCATGACCTGGGGGTCTTTCTGGAGCATCGGCCCCGGGATCCGGCAGAGCTGGCCGACTGGGATCATGTGCCCTACACCGTCACCCGAATGCGCGCATTGCTGCCGGGCCTAGGCTTTCCGGTGGGCAAGATTGAGGCCGTCGCGGAGGCTATCCAGACCCACCAGCCGCAGGACGAGCCAATTAGCATCGAAGCGGTTCTTCTGCGGGATGCAGATATCCTGGAGCAGTTGGGGGCCATCGGAGCCTTGCGTGCGTTAGTGAAGGTGGGCCGGGACACTCGTTTTCCTACCTTCTCCTCGGTAGTGCCGGTGCTGCGTCGGGCGATTGAGGATTTGCCGGACAGATTGCGTCTTGAAAGCGCACGAAAGCTGGCGGTTCCGCGTGTGGCGCTTCTAGGCTCACTGATTGCCGGCCTCGAAGACGAGGCGGGAGAGTTGCTATTCTGAATAAGCGCGGGGTGGAAGCGCCAACCGAGGCTGGACTCCCGCGCCAAGGATATTTGCGGAATCTTTGACTTGCATTTTCCTGTTGCCGATGTAAACTCTATCGAAGGGGAGTCCCTCGGGGGAGGGTGTCTTGCAACTCTATCTAAAGGAGACGCAGAATGCGTTTGAAGCTGTTCTTTGGGATAATCCTTACAATTCTGTTTGTTGGCGTAGCATACTCCGCTCACGCACAAACCGTACCGGCAGCTAGAGGCCCGAAGATCTATTCTCCATTGGCCGTCGGAGCCGGTTTTTCCTTCTACAACCCCGATCCTTTGCTGACCGGCCACATCCTTGGCGGTACGCTGTGGGTCGACTATACTCTGCCCGTCGTGCCGCATATTCTGCGTGGACTCGGCATCGAGGCCGAGGCGCGCGATCTCAACCTCGCCCGATCGAACTCCCAAGAACCGAATTTGCGGGTGGACACGGCCGAGGGCGGGGCGATTTACTCATGGCCCCACTTCCACGACTTCCGCCCATACGGAAAGTTCTTGATGGGCTTTGGCAACCTGGACCAAAATCTGGGTCCGACACTGACGCCTCATCACGACTCGCGCACTCTGTACATATCGGGCGCCGGAGTGGATTACCGGGTTTTTCGCGGTCTTTGGCTGCGGGGCGATTATGAATACCAGATTTGGCCCGATATGCATTTTCACAACGTCAACGGCAAGTCCGTAGCCTTCGGACCAATTTATCCCCAGGGATTCACCGTCGGCGCGATGTATCATTTTTAGCCTCCCCCGTGTCCCTTGAAGGCGGAAGATGCTTGCCGCGCCAGACGCAGCGCGACTGATCGGTTCCTGAGGATGCGCCAGCTGTGACCACCACCGGTAACGATGAACATCCCTTCGCCACCCGATCCATTCTGGGGGTCGATGTAGCGGTCAGCAGCTATGAAGAGGTGATTCAACAGAGTCTGCTTTGGGCACGGGAAGGACAGTCTCGCGCGCTTTTCTTCGCTGCTGTCCACATGGTGATGGAGTCGATAGAGGATCGGGTATTCCTTCGCCGGCTGCATGATGCCGGCACGATCTTCCCCGATGGAATGCCGCTGGTCTGGGCGCTTCGCGCACTGGGCGAGAGAGGCGCACGGCGGGTCTGCGGCACGGACGCTACGGTCGCCATGCTGGCAGCAGCCGAAAAAGCCGGGGTGCCTGTCGGCTTTTATGGCGGAAGTCAGGCCGTTCTCGATGCACTAGCCGGTGTGGTGCGTTTGCGGTACCCGAATCTCCAAGTAGCCTATCGAGAAAGTCCGCCCTTCCGGGCGCTTACGCCCGACGAGGACACGGCCATCGTGAAACGCATTGCCGCTTCCGGTGCGCGGCTGCTGTTTGTCGGACTCGGATGCCCGAAGCAGGAGCGCTGGATCGTGGAGCATCTGGGCCGGGTTCCGGCCGTGATGTTTGCCGTCGGGGCTGCATTCGACTTCATCGCCGGCAGCAAAAGCAGGGGTCCCCGATGGATGAGCCGCCTCGGGCTTGAATGGGTCTATCGCCTGGCGTCGGAGCCGCGGCGATTGGCCATCCGTTACCTGAAGTACAACCCCCGTTTCGTCCTCAAATTCCTGGTTCAGCTCCTCTCCGGAAAAGACTGAACTATTCTTCCAGTACTCGCCGCGCGCTCAACTTCCCGCCTGTGTGGGTGGCTGCTCTGTATAAGATGGAAGCTGAGGATTGAACGCAATGCCAATAGCATTGATCACGGGCGTTACCGGCCAGGACGGCGCCTATTTAGCCGAGTTTTTGCTCAAGAAGGGTTATGAAGTGCATGGCATCAAGCGCCGTGCCTCGTCTTTCAATACACAGCGCATCGACCACCTGTATCAGGACCCGCATTCCGAGTATCCCCGGCTGGTGCTGCACTATGGCGACATGACCGATACGTCGAGCCTGGTGAATATCATCCAGAAGATACAGCCCGACGAGATTTACAATCTGGCCGCGCAGAGCCACGTGATGGTCTCGTTCGAGGAGCCGGAGTATACGGCCAACGCCGACGCGCTGGGGGCGCTGCGCATTCTGGAGGCGATCCGCCTGCTGGGGCTGACCAGGAAGACACGCTTCTATCAAGCATCGACCTCGGAGATGTTCGGCCTGGTGCGGGAGACGCCGCAATCGGAAACCACGCCTTTCTACCCTCGTTCTCCGTATGGCGCGGCCAAGGTCTACGGTTACTGGATCACGGTGAACTATCGCGAGTCCTACGGAATGTATGCCTGCAACGGCATTCTCTTCAACCACGAGTCTCCCATCCGCGGCGAGACCTTCGTGACCCGCAAGATCACCCGCGCGCTGACCCACATCAAAGTGGGCCTGAAGGATTGCCTCTACCTGGGCAATCTGGACTCGCTGCGCGACTGGGGCCATGCCCGGGATTATGTCGAGATGCAGTGGATGATGCTGCAACAGGAGACGGCGCGGGATTACGTGATCGCCACCGGCGAGCAGCATAGCGTACGCGAGTTCATTGAGGTTGCCGCGGCCGAACTGGGGATGACGTTGCGCTGGCAGGGACAAGGCGTGGAGGAACACGCTGTAGATGAGCGCGGCGCGATTGTCGTGCGCGTCGATCCCCGCTATTTTCGCCCTGCCGAGGTGGCGTCGCTGCTGGGCAATCCCGAGAAGGCGCGGCGCGAGCTTGGCTGGACGCCGCGGATTACGTTTCGGCAGTTGGTGACCGAGATGGTGACCGAAGACCTGAAACTGGCCAAGCGCGATCTGATGGTGCAGAAGCAAGGCTATGAGGCGGCGGCGGGCTTCCACGAACATTGAGACGTTTCATTACCAAGAGATCCGATCCTTCAACCATCAAGGAGAATTATGAACAAGGACGGCAAAATATACGTCGCCGGACACCTCGGTCTGGCTGGTTCCGCGCTGGTGCGCAGCCTGGAACGCCATGGTTTCAGTAATTTCGTCTTCCGCTCCATCAGCGAACTGAATCTGCAAAATGCCGCGGACACCGACACCTTCTTTGCCGCCGAGAGTCCCGATTACGTCTTCCTGGCCGCGGCCAAGGTGGGCGGAATCCAGGCCAACAATACCTACCCGGCCGATTTCATCCGTGACAACCTGCAGATTCAGACCAACGTGATCGACGCCGCCTGGCACAACGGCGTGAAGCGGCTCCTCTTTCTCGGCTCCAGTTGCATCTATCCCCGCGACTGCCCGCAGCCTATCCGCGAGGAGTATCTGCTGACCGGGCCGCTGGAGCCCACCAACCGCGCCTATGCGCTGGCAAAGATCGCCGGCATCGAAATGTGCTGGTCCTACAACCGGCAATACGGAACGCGCTACCTGGCGGCGATGCCTACCAACATGTACGGGCCCGGCGACAACTACAACCTGGAAACATCGCACGTGCTGCCGGCGCTGATCCGCAAGGTCTATGAGGCCCGCTGCGCGGGGCGGAGTGAAGTGGTGGTATGGGGATCTGGAACGCCGCTGCGCGAGTTTATGTACAGCGACGACTTCGCCAACGCCTGCGTTTACCTGATGACCCTCGACGACCAGAGCTATGGAACACTGCTCAGCGAGGATCATCCGCCGCTGATCAACGTCGGTTACGGCAGCGACGTGACCATCCGCGAGCTGGCGGAGACAGTCTGCCGCGTACTCGGCTTTGCAGGCAAGCTGGTCTTCGATGCCTCCAAGCCCGACGGCACGCCGCGCAAGCTGATGGATTCCAGCCGCCTGCGGGCGCTAGGCTGGCGTCCCAAGGTCGATCTGGAGACTGGAATCAGGCTGTCGTTTGAAGCTGCCAAGCCTTTCCTGGATCGCAACCTGGCGGCGGCGCGGTAGGCTTGGTTTTTCATTTGTAAATGTTGTGCCGTGACGGCTATCCGTTTCAGAACCCAGCTTTTTGATGCACAAGGAATAACGATATGAGCTTCCGATTCGCAATCCCTCCCGAACTTCGCGACGCCGTGGAAGCGGCCGCCGCCGACTGGAGCGCCAACCACAAAGTTGCCCGCTTCTGGCAGAAAGACGCACGCCTTTGGACCAATGATGGCGAGGAGAATTGGCTGGGCTGGCTCGACATTGTCGAGCGCCAGCAGCAGGATCTGGCCACCTATGCCGAGTTGGGCGCGGAGGTGGAGACGGCCGACTTCCAGACGGTTCTACTGCTGGGCATGGGCGGCTCCAGCCTCTGCCCGGAGGTGCTGGCGGTCACGTTTGGCCAGCATGATGGTTTTCCGGAGCTGCGCATCGTCGATTCCACCGATCCGGAGCAGGTGTGGACCGCCCGCAACGAGGCCAACCTGACCGATACGCTGGTGGTGGTGGCCAGCAAATCCGGCTCGACGTTGGAGCCGAATATCCTCAAGCAGTTTTTCTTCAACGAGATGAAGAACGCCGTGGGATCGGAGGCACCGGGCAGCCATTTTATCGCCATTACCGATCCCGGCTCGAAGTTGGAGCAGGTGGCCAAGGAGGACGGCTTCCGCTACATCTTCTACGGCGACCCAGCGATTGGCGGGCGCTTCTCGGCGCTCTCGCCCTTCGGTGTGGTGGCGGCGACACTGGCTGGCCTGAACACGGAGAAGCTGCTAACGGAAGCGGCCAAGGCAGTGGTTTCGGCCAAGCTGGAGCCGGCGGAGAATCCCGCCGTCAAGCTGGGTCTAATGCTGGGCTCGGCGGCCAACGCCGGACGGGACAAGCTGACGATCTTCACCTCGCCGGAGATTGCCGACTTGGGCGCATGGATGGAACAGCTGGTGGCCGAATCGACCGGCAAGCTGGGCAAGGGCATTACACCGGTGGACCGCGAGGCGATTGCCGCGCCGGAGTTTTATGGCAAGGACCGCGTCTTCGCCTACATTCGCTACGCGGGAACGGCCGACAGCAGCCAGGATGCCAAGGTTGCAGCGATTGAAGCCGCCGGCCATCCGGTGGTAACCATCGAGATTGCGGATCTCTACGAGATCTTCGGGCAGTTCTTCACGTGGGAGGTGGCGACCTCTGTCGCCGGATCGGTGATGGGCATCAACCCCTTCAATCAGCCGGACGTGGAATCAGCCAAGATCGAGACCCGTGCGCTGACCGCGGCCTACGAAGAGACCGGCAAGCTGCCCGCACGAGAGCCGGTGCTGGCAGGCAAGGGATTCAAGCTCTACGCCACCGAGGCCTATGCCGCCACACTGAAGGCCGCCGCGCCCGCTGGAACCCTGGCCGGCTATCTGCGCGCGCATCTGGGCCAGATTCACGAGGGCGATTACTTTGCCGCGCTGGCATACCTGCCGATGTTCGCAGAGAACGAGGCTGCGATTCAGCGCCTGCGGCACAAGGTGCGCGATAAAAAACACGTAGCCACCTGCCTGGGCTTCGGTCCGCGCTTCCTGCACTCCACCGGGCAGGATTACAAGGGCGGTCCCAACACTGGCGTCTTTTTGCAGATCACCGCCGACCATACCGTGGATGTGGAGATTCCCGGGCAGAAACTGACCTTTGGGGTGGTGATCGACGCTCAGGCCGCCGGCGATTTGGCGGTGCTGGAGTCGCGCGGACGTCGGGCTGTGCGGGTTCATCTGGGGGTCGATCTGGCAGCCGGGCTGGAACTGCTGGCCGCGGCCGTGGACGAGGCGCTGTGGTAGGGGCTGGCCGGAGGTTTGACCTTGCCGGGAAACGCTCGTATCGTTAGGGGAAGATGATGAAAACTTCCCCCAACACTCTTCGTATCGGAATCGCGGTTGCCGTGATCGTCGGCACCATCGCCTGGCTGGCCTACTCCGGCTACGGCGCCAACAAGAGCTACTACGTGACCATCCCCGAGCTGGCCTCGATGGGCGACAAGGCCTATCACAGCCAATTGCGCGTCGAAGGTTTCGTGCAGCCCGGCACAATCGAGCACAACGGCCCCCACGTGACTTTTGTGATGAATGAGTTCGAGAGCCATTCACCCAAGGCCGCCGGCGGCCGCCTGCTCACTGTTGTTTACAAAGGCTCCGAGCCGCCGCCCGACACCTTCAAGGACGACTCTCAGGCGCTGGCTGAAGGCACCTTTGGCCGCGATGGCCAATTCCACGCCACGGTGCTGCAAGCCAAGTGCGCCAGCAAGTACGCTCCGGCAACGCCGAATGGCCAGCCCGGCGCTCAACCCGGAACCGCGCCAACACAACCGGCTGCCGCTCCGAATGCAAGCCCCCGCGCTGAGGCCGTGCCACAAGCTAAACCGGCTAGCTAGTTCTGTGTCCGCAAGGAGAAGGCATGGATTGGAATAAGTTTTTAGCGCCAGTTTTATTTAACTCGGCTCTTGTCTTTGCTTTGTTCATGTCTGATGTTTGGGACGGAAAGGTGCATCAATACGGAACCTCTCAATTCGCCTTCGCGGTATTCTTGATTATAGGAGGGTCCATTGGAATGGTCGGTTTTGAAGAATTGAAGAGAGGCGGACACCGAAAGGTTAAACGTAACTTACTAATATGCCTGACAATTCTGTTGATTCTTGCTCTCATTCGAGCTTTCACTAACATTCGATTGCACGGGAGAACGCAGGGGATGGATTTTATCGAATTATATATATTCATTGCTTTTTATGTACTTACGGTAGCCTCATTTCCAATTGCCCTCTACCTGAATCGCAATCAGAACAAATCCACTACGCAGCAAGCGAGCGCCAATGAATCCTGACGAGAATACAGTTTCCGCACAAACTGGCCAGCCGACTCCTCGTCCGCAAGGAGATTCGATGTATTGGAAGAGAATGCTGCTGATTGCTCTTGTTATTTCGGTTGCGATATTCGCATTGTTCATAGCCTTCCACTGGAATAATCCTGATTGGCATTTCCGTTCCAAGACTTTTATCGAGGATGCAGCAATAGCAATTGCGTTAGCACTGGGTATGGCCGGCAATCAAGAATTGGATCGAGGTGAACATCGAAGGGTTCGTCGAATCACGAGGAATATCCTAATCGTTTGGTTTTCAATATCACTTCTTTTGTTTGGAATAACAAGACTCTATAAAACGACCGTATTTGATTTTGTTTTGGATTATTTAATGTACGTATTATGGCTTTTGTTCGCCGCTATATTTCCGCTTGCGCTCTACCTGAACCGCAAACAGAAAAAATCTAGTACCGAGTCCACCGTCGCCGATGCTAACTAATCCCGCAGCCAAATCCGAAGCTATCGCTGTCCGCGAAGGACTCTGCGCCCGCCTCGACGGCGTCTCCAAGCTCTTCGGCTCCTTCGCCGCGTTGCGCCAGGTTAACGTTGACTTCGCACCTGGGCGCTGCTACGTTCTGCTCGGCGAAAACGGGGCGGGCAAATCCACGCTGTTGCGCATTCTGGCCGGGCTGCTGAGGCCCAGCTTCGGCAAGGTCACGGTCTTCGGCGAGGACGAGCCGCATGAGGCCCGCGAGCGCATCGGCTACATGAGCCACGCCCCCATGCTCTATGACGAGCTGACCGCCGAGGAGAATCTGCGCTACTTCGCCAGTTTGTATCCCGGCCGCGCTTGCCTCGCGCCCGCCGAAGCCCTGCGCCAGGTCGGCTTGGACCCCAAACTTGACCGCCCTCTCGGCCACTACTCGCAGGGAATGCGCCAGCGCACCTCGCTGGCACGCGTACTGCTCTCCGCGCCCGAATTGCTTTTACTCGACGAGCCATTCTCCAACATGGACGTGGACTCCGCTCGCCAGATGGTCGAGCTGCTGGCCGGCTTCCGCCACGGCAGCCGGACGATTGTTTTGACGACCCACCAGCGCGAGCTGGCTGCGCCCATCGCCGACTGGGTACTTACGCTCCACGCCGGAAGAGTGGCTTCGCTTGAGTCCGGGAGGCCAACGCGATGAAGACCAACGGCGCGCGCATCCTCGAATCTCTCGACATTCCCTTCGCGCTCCAGGAGTACGAGGTCGATCCTGACGATCTGTCGGCCATCACCGTCGCAAAGAAGATCGGAATGCCGCCGGAGCAGGTCTTCAAAACGCTCCTCACTACCGGCGGACCTAACTCATACGTCTTCGCCGTCATCCCCGGTGACGCCGAGCTGGACTTCAAGAAGCTGGCCCGCGCCGCCGGTCTGCGCAAGGCCGAGATGGTTCCTCTCAAGGATGTGCAGCCGCTCACCGGCTACATCCGTGGCGGCGTCACCGTCTTCGGCGCGAAGAAAGCCTATCCCGTCTTCGTCGATGAAACCGCGATTCTTTTCGACCAGATCAGCGTCTCCGCCGGCGCGCGCGGAACGCAGCTTATCCTCGCGCCCGGCGACTATCTGAGAGCCACCCAAGCCCAGACCGCTGACCTGACAAAAGACCTGCCTTTGGGTTCCATATCAAACCGAAATCTGGGTGCCCCATCCATGCGCGCACTCGGCGAATGGGTGGGAAACGACGAACCCAATCATTCAACTCCGGAGGACCAAGCCCCATGACCCGCGCCCTCTGGACCCATCTCGCGAAGGATCTGCGCATCGAGTGGCGCTCGCTGGATGCGCTTGTCTCCATGCTGTTTTTCTCCGGGCTGGTCGTCGTGCTCTTTTCCATCGCCTTCGACCCGCGCGGCGCATTCTCGCAGCAGATCGCCGGCGGCGTGCTCTGCGTCGCCACCATGTTCGCCTCGGTCAGCGCGCTCAACCAAGCCTGGGCGCGCGAGATTCGCCACCAGGTGATGGATGCGCAGCGCATGGTTCCGGCTCCTGGCGCGGAGCTTTATCTGGCCAAAGTGCTGGCGAATTTTCTCTTTGTCACGATTGTCCAGATCATTCTGGCGCCGTTTTTCTTTATCTTTTATAACCTGCACATCATCGGCCAGGCCTGGCTGCTGGCGCTGGTGCTGCCGCTGGGCACATGGGCGCTGGTCGCCAACGGCATCTTCTTCGCCGCGCTCTCCATTCGCAGCCGCAACCGCGAGCTTCTGCTTTCGCTGATTCTCTTTCCCATCTTCATTCCGGCTCTGCTGGCCATGGTGCAGGCTACCACCGCCATCCTCACCGGCGAAAGCGACCCGACCCTCTGGATCAAGCTGCTGGTGGGCTACGACATCATCTTCACCACGGTCAGCCTGCTGCTGTTTGATGTTGTCTTCCACGCCGAGTAGGCGGGCCGCTTGCCTTCGCGCCCACGGAGTCGAATCGCGGCTTGGAAGATTGCTCTTGCAGAGAGGAATCTGAAGGCGTAATTTAGCCCTCAAGCACGAAGATCGACCGAGTGGGGACGCACGGTGTCCCCTGGGCAGGTTCCCCCAGGCTTTGCCCGGCATTGACCATCTTCCGAAGCCCGTTGGAGGCGCAAGGGCTCTCCGAAGGAGGTGACCGCAATGCAGGACCGTTTCAACCTCGAACGCTTTGTGAGCGCCCAG
>JBKQLG010000121.1:0-3509 GCA_052147235.1 Occallatibacter sp. | reverse complement strand
CGCGGTCCGCCGCCCGATTCAACCGGCGATGGCGCGGATTCCGTGGGCGTCACGGATTGCTGCTGGCTCTCATGCTCTTCGTCCGCCTTGATCTTGCGGCGGTCGATCACGGTGAACTTGGGGGTTTCGCTCATATTTTTCCGTTTCCTATCCATGCTGCCAGCTGGCTAACCGGCTGACTCACCAACTCCGATCACTCCGTCGACTCCACTCACCCGCTTTGAGTTCCGGCGGTCCCGCCAAAATGCGAGCTGTTCCCCTAACCTCTCGGGCGGTGTAGGCGAAGGACTGGCTGCGTAGTTCAGCTTCGGCCCGAATCATGCCCAGAGCAAAGACGCGGCGGCCGTCTGTGAACGGCAGCTCGGCCGCGCTGGTAATCTGCCCGGCAACCGCACCGTCTTCGAGAGTCAGTCCTGTGCCAGGGGCCGGGACGGGACCGAAGATTTCGAGCGGCCGCAGGTGCCGGTGCACGTTGCCGCGCGAGTGGATGCGCTCGACGATCTCCTGGCCCAGATAGCAGCCTTTATTGAAATGAAGCGCCCGCATCTGCGAGGTCTCCTGCGGGAGGTCGCGCTCGGCGATGTCGATGCCGTAGGCGGGAATTGCCTCGGCGATGCGAAGAGCCTCCAGCGAGGCCGCACCTACAGCAGTTGCACCAGCTTCGATCAGGGCCTGCCACAGGGCTGGAATCCGGTCCACGCGCACCCAAAGTTCGTAATGCTGCGTGAGCAGGCCGTAGGCGCAAACGACAAGGATTTCAGAGCCATTCCAGACAGCGCGCGCGCTGGTCAGAGATTCACTCTGCGTGGGCAGACCAAGACGAGCGAGAAGCCCGGCAGCCTGCGGGCCGGCGAGCCCAAGCGCGGTCTCGCCGGTCAACTCGCCTGTAGAATCCAGACTCAGCGGGAGCAGTTCCACGTCGTCCATGATGATGAAATGGTTCAAGTGGGCCAGCAGGCGGCCGTACTGATCGGCGGCAATCTCAAGATCGAGGGCGTCGCCCTCGCGCCAGACGCGAAGGTCGCCCTGGATGCGTCCCTGCGCATTGAGCACGAGGTTCCATGCGCCGGTGTTGTTCCCAAGATCGTTGACGGTATTGGTGACCATGCCGCTGAGCCAGCGGAAGCGATCCTCTCCGCGCACAGCCAAGCGCCGCAGCCAGCCCAGGTCGTGAACCGCAACCACTGAGAGCAGCGCCGCTGTTTCCCTCTCTGGCGCGTCCAACCTCTCAGGGGTCAGCACGCCGCGATAGGCGGCCAGTCGAGGCCCCCCGGCAGTTGGAGCCAGCAGCGATGCAAGCGGGGTGGGCCGCACCTCCATCGGCAGCGTCCCGTTCGCGGAGTGGACGGCCGGTGCGGTTTGAGAGATGGCATTTTCCGTCATAGGGGATCTTTTTTCGCCGGTTCGCGAGCAGATTTTTGAGCGAAGATAGCGCGCCCTGCTGCATCCTGATTATAGCCTTGAAAGAGGAGACTGTTGCCCGTGGCGCGGAGAGCGGCGGCAAAGGAGCACGATGAGCGAGCGGCATGGGATCACGGGAAGAGAATGGCGCGGATGGATTCTGGCGGCGGCGCTGTGTCTTGGGGCAATGGCCTCCGCGCAGCAACCGGCTCCGCCAGCCGCGAACGCTCCGCTGACCGGGGCGAAGAGCCAGGCCCCGGAAGGCAGCAATAAGAAGCCCGACTTCCACATCACTCCCGAACAGGCAAGCCAGCTCTTCGCCCTGGTGGATCAACTGATCAAGTTCTCCTCCGAGGAGACCGGCCTGCCCATCAAGAGTCAGGTGAAACGCCAGATCATCTCCCGCGCCGCCGTCGAAAGCTACCTGAATGCCAAGTTCCAGGAAGACGAGAGCGCCCGGCGCATGCAGCGCGGGGAGATCGTGCTGAAGAAGTTCGGCTTGCTGGACCGCGACTTCGACCTCAAGCCCTTTCTGCTGGCGCTTCTCAAGGAACAGATCGAGGCCTACTACGACTTCAAGACCAAGACCGTCTATATGCTGGACTGGGTGGGCATCGAGGAGCAGAAGCCGGTGCTGGCCCACGAGCTGACCCACGCCTTGCAGGACCAGCACTCCGATCTGACAAAGTGGAACGACCAGACCCCCGACGATGTCTCGCTCGACTCTCCCGGCGATACCGACCACCTGGCGAAAGACGAAATGGACACGGCGCGCGATGCAGTCGTCGAGGGCCAGGCCACGGCGGTCATGATCGACTACGCCCTCAAGCCGCTGGGCAAGAGCCTAGTGAAAGATCCGGAGCTGATGGACCTGGTGAAGCAGGGCATGTCGGGCTCCCAGGATTCACCCGTGCTGGCGCGCGCGCCGTTGCTGCTCTCCGAGTCGCTTCTCTTCCCTTATCGCGAGGGCGTCAGCTTCGAGCAGGACGTGTGGATGGACCAGGGCCAGACAGCGGCCTTTGCCGGAACCCTGGACCGCCCGCCCACATCGAGCTGGGAGATCCTTAACCCGCTCGAGTACGAAAAGCGGCACGCGCCCGCCATTCCCCTGCTGCCCAACATTCACCCGCTCGTTGACAAGCTCTACAAGCCTTACGACATCGGCCAGGTCGGCCAGCTCGACGTGCATATTCTCACAGAACTCTTCGGCGGCGACCGGGCTTCACGCGACCTTACCCCGGCCTGGGACGGCGGCCTCTACTGGGCCGGCCAACGCCTCCGCGCCAAAACCCCGGACGAACGGGCGAGTACAAACTCCATCGCCCTCTTCTATCTCTCGGTCTGGAAGAACACCGCCTCCGCGCAGGCCTTCGCGCGCATGTATGCCGATGAACTGGGCCGCAAATACTCCGGCGTCAAACTCGACGTGACCGTTCATGCCGCCACTCCCACAGGCCGCGCAACCGGCTCGGCCGAACCCATAGCCCAGGAGCTGGTCTATTCCACCAATGAAGGCCCGGTGGTCATCACCACACGCGGCAAGCTGGTCTTCGTCGCCGAAAGCTTCCCGCTCGACCTGGCCCGCCAACTCACCGCCCTCATCCTCGACACGCAGGGCACCGGCGAGATGCGCATGGCCCAGGCCAAACACATGAATGCCCCCAATCTCGATTCCGAAACATGGGAGCCACTGACCGCCAATCTCATCCGCTTCTTCTCCAACTGCGGCGTGATGAAAGCCGCCGTCGATGCTGAAATCAAAGCCGCGGCAAAATAACTCGGAGACTTTCGCAACTTTTGCCCTGGTCTTAGGTTCTAGCTAATAGGGATCCCAATCCTATATTGGGGAATGAATATGAAAACCGCTCTTTTCTTGTTATTTCTAGGTTGCGTTTCCGCGTTCGGCCAGGATCCTGGAATGATGGCCGCGCAGCAGGCCTCGCAGCAAGCCATGCAGGATATGCAGCAGGCAAGCCAGCAAGCCAACCAGCAGATGATGCAGAACGCAACTGATACTTCGCTATACTCCGGCTCGTCCGTCGCCATCGCCCGCCAGCCATCCTTCTCCGTCAAGGCCGGCGTTGTGGCGCCTGGAACCACCGTTCGCA
>JBKQLG010000120.1:0-4653 GCA_052147235.1 Occallatibacter sp. | reverse complement strand
CTTTTCACCCCAAACTTCTCCCGCATGGTGAGATTTGGCCTCTGAAAATCACCGTAAAAATCCTTTTTTTGCCTATAAAACGGCCCCAAAGCATCGCTCCAGGGCCTTTCCGCTAACTCCGCTGGCACACGCGCAGCGCGGCTATATTGTGGAACCGCTCAATAAAGTTTTTCAGGGAAAAAGAAAGGAATTTGGTAGCGCTACCGGGAATTGAACCCGGGTTTTAAGATTGAGAATCTCACGTCCTAACCCCTAGACGATAGCGCCACACACTTGCGAGAGGCAGCCGTCACCGGCCACTCGTCTTACTTTAACAAAAATCCGGGCTGCGGCAAAGCCGCCGCTGGATCGCGCCGCTGCTTTAGATTCCCAGCTTGCGCACTTCGTCGTTGTAGTACTTGCGGTAAAGAATCTCCCACTCCTGTGAGCCTTCCAGGATGATCTTGCGCTGCGAGGCGATCTTCGTCCGGGCGGCGGTGTCGATGCCGGCCTCCTGCGTGAGCAGGACGGTGAGCGCCTTGCGCGCCTCCTGGCGGATCGTATTGCGGTCCTCGAGGAAGCCGACCTCGTCGATCTCGGCCAGGGTGTCGGCCACGGTGTGGGCCAGCTTGTTGAGCTTGTCGGGGCTGATCCTCATAGCACCGCCTTGTACTTCTTGGTCAGCTCGGTCTTCACCTTCTTGAACATCTCGGCGTAGTGCGCGCCGGATTTGCGCATCTCCTCGGAGTAGGCGTCGAGAATCACGCGCACCTCCTCGTTGATGCGGTCTTCCAGAGACAATTCCTCAACCATCGCCTCGTTGACGCGCGCCTCGCACCCCTTCAAGTCGCTGGTGGTGATCATCTTGGCGTCGATGAGATGTTTGACCGTTCGGCGGGCCAGATATCCGATGTAATCGCGGGAAAAAATCATGGGCTAAGGCTCAGGATACCGCATCGGGCGGCCCTGTGTACACCGGGGGCCTGAGGCACGCCGGAGATGCCTTCAGAAGGTCAGGTTGAGGCTGACGCCGGCAATGCAACGCGGAGCAGCAACGGGATGTGAGCACACGCCCGGCTCACCCTCGGTGCGGGCAGCTTTTGACATTCAGGCACTCCTCGGCGATGCGCAGCCGCTCGACGGGGCGTCCGGCGACCAGGTGCTCGGCCACAATCTCCGCCGCGTCCTCAGGCTTCACGTGGCCGTACCAAACCGCCTCGGGGTAAACCACTACCGTTGGACCATGCTCGCACTGGTCCAGGCAGCCGGATTTGTTGATGCGCACACGGTCGCCCAGCCCGGCGGCTTTGGCGCGTTGTTGCAGTTCTGCGTGCAGGTCGCTGGTTCCGTTGGAGGTGCAGGATCGGCGCTGCGCCCCCTCGGGCCTCGTGTTGTGACAGACAAAGACGTGGCGCTCAAATGCGGGCAAGGGGAAATCCTCCTATGGGCTTCGTGGCTTCCCGCCTCATTGACCGGCAGTATCGGGATAGCACAGCCAAATCCATCCTTGTATCTTGCGAATTGGTGCGTGCGGCCGCCGTCCCTCTCATTCTATGCCGTGGAGAATCGAAGGCCTTGTGAGCCTGCATCTACAAGGCCGGCGGGTTAAGCTTGTCCGTCTATGCAGTTAGTCATCGTTTCAACTTTCGCGGCGTTACAGCAGTATAATCGGCCCTATGGCGGCGCAGGTGCACACACAGATACCGGAGGCCGGATGCGCGGAGAGTGGGACGGATCGCGCGCCTGCCGGCAGCGAAAATACGGCGCTGAAACTGCACGCGCTGGAGGCGCGCCTTGGAGAGCTGGGCAGCCTGATGGTGGCTTACTCCGGCGGCGTGGACTCCGCGTTTCTGGCGGCCACGGCGCATCGCGTGCTTGGCAGCCGCATGATCGCCGTGCTGGCCGACTCTCCCAGCCTGGCCCGCAATGACTTCGAGGCCGCCTGCGCCTTTGCACGCGCGCAGGAGATTCCGCTGCACATCATCGCCACCGAAGAGTTAAGCCGGCCCGAGTACCAGCGCAACGACGCCTATCGCTGCTTCCATTGCAAGGACGAGCTCTTTCGCGTGATGGAGGCGCTGGGCGCAAGCCTGGGCTTCGACCGCATCGCCTATGGCATGAATGCTGACGACACCATGGATTTCCGTCCCGGACAGCGCGCGGCAGAGGAGCACGCCGTGCTGGCGCCGATAGCCGAGGCCGGACTCACAAAAATCGAAATACGCGCGCTGGCCAAGGCCGCTGGCTTTGCGCTCTGGGATCGTCCGGCCGCACCCTGCCTTTCTTCACGCGTTGAGTATGGTCGTACAGTTACTCCCGAGATCCTCGCACAAGTAGAAAAGGCCGAGGAGAGCCTGCGGCAGTTGGGCTTCAGCGAACTGCGCGTTCGCCATCACGGCGAGCTGGCCCGCGTGGAACTGGCCCGCGCCGAGTTGCCGCGCGCCCTCACGATGGAGATGCTCGACGCGATTACTGCCGCTCTCAGGCTGGCCGGCTTCCAATACGTGACACTCGATTGCGCTGGGTTTCGCTCCGGCTCCATGAACGCCGTTTTGCCCGTTGAAGTGCTGGCGCGGCGCGGGGCATAGCTGGCGGTTTAGAATCACTTTGCGATGCGTACTGGTTATCTGGAGTGCTTTTCCGGCATCAGCGGCGACATGCTGCTGGGCGCCCTGGTGGATGCGGGCGTTCCCTACGGCTGTCTAGAGGAAACGGCGGCTGCGCTGGGCGTGGGCGCGCACCTGGAGATGCGTAAGGTGAGCCGCGGCGGCCTGGCCGCAACCAAGGTGGACGTGATTGCGCCGGAAGAGTCGGCTCGCGAGGCCGAGCATTCTCATGGGTCGCATACGCACGAGACTCATTCCCATGTGGAAGATCCGCATGAACACACTCACGCTCATACTCATGCCACGCATCGATCACTCTCGGCAATACTTGAGATCATCCGCTCGGCGCCGCTCAGTGAAAGCGTGAAGCAGCGCTCGATGCGCGCCTTTGAACTGCTGGGCGAAGCGGAGGCGGCGATTCATTCCGTGCCCGTTGAGCAGGTGCACTTCCACGAGGTGGGCGCGGTCGACACCATCGTCGATATTGTCTGCGCAGCGGCGGGCGCGGAGGCGCTCGATGTGGAGCGCTGGCTTGCGTCGCCGCTCAATGTGGGCAGCGGAACGGTTGTGTGCCAGCACGGAACGCTGCCTGTTCCCGCGCCGGCTACTCTGGCCTTGCTGGGCGATGCTCCGGTCTATGCGGCTGGGGAGCCGATGGAGCGCGTGACGCCGACTGGCGCGGTCGTGTTGCGTATGCTGGATGTGCGATATGCGCCGCTTCCGGCGATGCGCGTCCTTAAAACGGGCTACGGCGCGGGCGGGCGCGAGACGCCTGGCCAGCCAAATCTGCTGCGCCTGCTGGTGGGCGAAGAAGAGGTTGCCGATGCTGCCGCGAACCGGGAGATTGCGGTGATCGAGACGGTCATCGACGACTCCAGCCCGCAACTGCTCGCCTACGTGAGCGAGAGGCTGCTCGAGGCCGGCGCATGGGACGTTTACCGCGTTGCGGCGCAGATGAAAAAGGGGCGCACCGGCGTCGCGATGACCGTGCTCTGCCGTCCGGACCTCGTGACCGCGCTATGCGATCTGCTCTTCCGCGAGACTACTACAATTGGACTACGCTGGCGGCTGGAGAACAAGGTCGCGCTGGCGCGCGAGTTCGCCGAGGTGGAAACAAGTTGGGGCAAGGTGCGGATCAAGGTTGCCCGCTTGCCCGATGGCACGATCGCCAATGCCGCGCCGGAGTATGAAGACTGCCGGCAGCTTGCCACGCAGCACTCGGTCCCGCTGAAGCGAGTGATGGAAGAAGCCGTGCGGGCTTTCGCGGCGACAAAGGAGAACCGCTGATGGATCGCGCTCTGATCGAGGCTTTGCTCAACGAAGTCCGCGAGGGCCGGGTCGAAGTGAATGATGCTCTTGAGCGGCTGAAGGTGATGCCCTTTGAAGACGTGGGCTTTGCCAAGCTCGACCACCACCGCGCGCTGCGCACCGGCATGCCGGAGGTGATCTTTTCCGAGGGCAAGACCGCCGCGCAGGTGGCGCAGATCTTTGCGCGGATGGCGCAGGCTGGGGGCAATGTGCTGGCGACGCGCGCCACGCAAGGAATGTACGATGCCGTTCACGCGATCGAGCCGCGCGCGGAATTCCATGAGGCGGCGCGCTCCATTACGCTCACGCAAGCCGCAGCCACGCCTGGCAAAGGAAGCGTCGCCGTGGTCTGCGCGGGCACCAGCGATCTGCCGGTGGCAGAAGAGGCCGCAGTCACGGCGCGGCTGATGGGCAACACCGTCGAATTGATCGCCGACGTTGGCGTGGCCGGCATTCATCGGCTGCTGGCGCAGAAGAATAGCCTGCAATCGGCGCGGGTGCTGGTCGTCTGCGCCGGGATGGAAGGCGCGCTGCCCACCGTCGTCGGAGGCCTGGTGAACGCGCCGGTTATTGCTGTGCCAACCAGCGTGGGTTATGGCGCTTCGTTTGGCGGCGTGGCGGCACTGCTGGGCATGTTGAATACCTGTTCGCCCAATGTTTCGGTGGTCAACATCGATAACGGTTTCGGCGCGGCGTGCATCGCTTCGCTGATCAATCACCTCTGAAAACGAGCACAAATCCGCTTGGAAATGGCCGAAAA
>JBKQLG010000119.1:0-14506 GCA_052147235.1 Occallatibacter sp. | reverse complement strand
CATGGCCTGATTCTCTACGGGCCGAGTTGACCAGATGGCTATGCCGCAGCTTTCTGTTTAATCAAGCTGCTCCATGGAAGTTGCCCACGATCACCTTGGACTCGTTCACAATGCTGTCCACGTAGTCACCCCACCACTGAAGCATCTTCTTTCTCTGCTCTGCGTACTCGGCAACAATGTAAACGGCACGAATCCCCGCGGCCTCATGGCTCAGAGCCTTTTCGATCACGTCTTTGTTGAAGCCGTGTTCCGTCAACAGCGTTGCGCCGGTCCTGCGTAGATCGTGAATTGTGAGCGGGTCCATATCGAATGTCAGCCCTTCCAGGGCCTTGTTGAGCGCGTTCGCAGCAAAGGGCTTTACAGGGCTTCCCCGGCCCGGTAGAACTAGCTCTGAGTCCCCGGCAAGGGCCTTCAATTCACGGAACATCTCCACAACCTGCGTTGACAGGTAGACGATGTGGGGCTTGGCGGTCTTGGCGTTCTCTGCCGGAATGAGCCACTCACCCGCGTCCAGGTTCACATCCTTCCATCGAGCCAGCAGCAACTCTGACTTGCGGGAGAGGGTCAACAGAATGATGTGAAGCGCCAGTTTGAATTGCCGCCGAATGTTCGACTGGTAGACGGTGCGGAGGTAGAGGCGAATTTCTCTCGGCGAAAGGACGCGGGACCGCTGGCGGGCCTTGCCTATGAATCGCGTGGCCACCATTACGGCAGGATTGATCGTCACCAGTTGGGTTTCAATCGCATAGGCAAACATCTGCTTTATCACGTTGCGCAGTTGCATGGCCGCCTGTACGCGCCCGTTGTCCCGCTTGCGGTAGACCAGGACTTGCACGTCCAAGGCGTTTACCTCCCTGAGGGTCTTTTCTCCAAGAGTCGGGAAGATCTCATTATCGAGATACCGCCGGATGGTCTTCGGGTCTTTCCAGCGACTCAATACCTGTTCTTTGTAGTACCGCTCCCCAAACTCTCTGACCGTCGGGTTGATCGCCAGTCCTGCCCGCACCAGCTTCTTTTCGGCGGCGGGAGACTCCCCCCTTGCCACTTGCGCCGCCAGCTTGGCCCGCTCTTCCCGCGCCACCTTCAGGGTGACATCCGGATACCGGCCTATGACCACCTTGTCCCGCTTGCCGTTGAGCCGATAGCGGAACACCCACGACTTGATGCCGCCCGGCGTCACGTCGATCAGCAGCCCGCCGCCATCGGCCTTGCTGTACCGGGAACCTTCCTTGGGTTTCAGGGCCTTGAGTTGTGCGTCTGTGAGTACCATTCCGTCTCTCCTTGGGACTCCGGAGACATTTCTTGCCAATTCGTTGTTTTAGAGTCCCATTGGAGTCCCGAACTATTTGCGCTTTCCTGGGACTCTGAGAGACAGTATAGGACAATGTATACAGTATTTGCAAGGGATTACGATGAATTTCGACATTCTATGAGACGGCGAAAAACGTTGATCTATTTTCCGATGCAGAAGGTAGAGAAGATCAGGTTGAGAATGTCGTCGGGGGTGGTTTGTCCGGTAAGGGAGTCGAGCACCCAAAGGGCGCGGTAAAGGTCTATCAGAATCATTTCATGGGGGATTGACGCGGCGTTGGCCCGCGCGGCGTCGGCGAGAGCCGAGATGGCCGCTGCGATGGCTTGCTGGTGGCGTAGGCTGGTCAACATTCCCGGCTCGGCGGCCGCGCCGCCCGTGGCCAGGGCGAGGATGCGCTCGCGCAGCGTGGGAATGCCTTCGCCGGTGAGCGCCGAGGTGGCCAGCGCGGGCACTCCGGCGCAATCCGCCAAGGGGCGGGCGGCTTCGACCAAGTCACTCTTGTTCACGGCCACCAGCGCCGGACGCCCCGCAACGGCTGCCAGCAGCCGGCGCTCTTCGTCGTTGAGCGGTTCGGTCGCATCCAGCACGATCAGCACCAGCGCGGCGTCGGCCAGCGCCTCGCGGCTGCGGCGAATGCCCAACTGCTCGGCCTCCTGCAAATGCACGCGTCGGTCCTCGCCCTCCTCTTCGCCCTGGCCTGAACGCAATCCAGCCGTGTCCACCAACTCCAGCGGAATGCCGTCAAGCGATATGCGCTCGGAGACCGTGTCGCGCGTGGTGCCGGGGGTTGCGGTCACAATGGCTCGGTCGCGTTCCACCAGACGGTTGAAGAGTGAGCTCTTGCCAACGTTGGGCCGGCCCACAATCGCCAGCGTCAGCCCGTCGTGGACGATGCGCCCGCGGTTGAATGTCTCTTCGAGCGCCGCGAGAGGTGGCGTCAACTCACCGATACGGCGGGCAATCTCGGCCTGCGCCGTCACCTCCACATCGTCCTCGGCGAAGTCAATGCCGGCTTCGAGCAGGGCGATCAACTCGACCAGCGCCTGCTTGACTGGCCCGACCCGCCGACTGAGCGCGCCGCCCATCTGGCTGGCCGCCTGGCGCGCCTGGGTGAGCGTCTGCGCAGCGATCAGGTCGCACACCGCCTCCGCCTGGGTGAGATCGAGTTTGCCGGAGAGAAAGGCGCGCTGCGTGAACTCGCCCGGCTCGGCCAATCGCGCGCCCAGGGCAAGAGCGCGGCTCAGCAGCAGCTCCAGCACCACCGGCGAGCCGTGCGCCGCTATTTCAACCAGATCTTCGGCGGTATAAGAGTGCGGAGCGCCAAAAAAGGTGACTACGGCCTCGTCGATGCGGGTACCCTCTGAACTGGAGTTTTCGTCCAGCACATCGGCCAGGCGAGCACGAGCGTGTTCCAACGGCTGGCGCAGGCGCACCAGTTGCACGGTGATGGAGGCAGCTTGCGGACCGCTCAAGCGCACGATTCCGATACCTCCGCGCCCCGGCGGCGTGGAGATCGCGGCAATGGTGTCGGTATTCGACTCTGGACCAGCCATACGCTGTAGATAGTGTAGAGGCTGTTCCGAATGTTGCGCCGCGGCCCAACTGCCGCAAGCGTCAACGTTGCGGCAAAAGTCCAAACTCAGTAAGGCCGATATTGCCGGGAACCAAACGCAGTAGATATTCGTATTGCATTCCCATAGAGGAGGTGGTATACTTCTCCTATTGGTTGGCAAGAGGAGTGGACGATGGGCGAGAAAACCGATGTTTGGCAGGGCACGCTGGCGCTGATGGCGCTCAGAACGCTTGAATCCATGGGGCCGCTGCACGGCTATGGCCTGGCGAGGCGCATTGAGCAGATTAGCGGCGACCGGTTGCAGTTGAACTATGGCACGCTCTATCCGGCGCTGCTCAAGCTGGAGCAGGAGGGGTTCATCCGCTCACGCTGGGGCCTCTCAGACAATAACCGCCGCGCCAAATACTACGAATTGACCAGGTCGGGGCAGCGCCAGGTGAAGAAGGCGGCCGCCGAGTGGGAGCAGACCACCGCGATCCTGGCGCGGTTCTTGACCCCGGCAGAGGAGGCGTAATGCGCAAGCTCAGAGCATTCTGGATTCGCCTGCTTGGCTTGACGGGCGCGCGTCGCAACGATGAAGACTTCGCGGTCGAACTGGAAAGCCATGTGGCCTTACACACCGACGATGGCATACGCGCCGGCCTGAGTCCCGCGGAAGCGCGCCGGCAAGCGCTCATTCGCCTGGGCGGCATGGAGCAGACCCGGCAGGCCTATCGCGAGCGCCGCACGCTGCCCTGGCTGGAAACGCTCTGGCAGGACATTCGATTCGGCGTGCGAATCCTCTGCAAGAATCCCGGCTACACGGCCGTCGCAGTCCTCACTCTTGCGCTCGGAATCGGGGTGAACACGGCGGTCTTCACGGTGGCGCAGGCGGCCCTGCTGCGTTCCTGGCCGGCCAGGGAGCCAGACCGCATGGCCAGGCTGATCGCCACGACGCCGCAGGGCGAGGAAATCAATTTTTCCTACCCGGATTACCAGGATCTTGCCGGACAAAGCAGATCGCTCGAAGGGATTCTCGCCTACAATCGCCGCGCCAAGATACTTCGCGTGGGAGCGGAATCCCAGGCGGTGCTGGATGACGTCGTTTCTCCCAACTATTTCTCGGTCCTGGGGATCGATGCCCAGCTTGGGCGTTTCTTCTCCGCGGAGTCCCGGCCGGACGATGAACCGGTCGTCGTGATCAGCGACTCGCTCTGGCATCGGGTTTTCAATGCGGATCCGTCGCTGGTGGGTAAGCAAATTTGGCTTACGAACCGCGCCTTCACAGTTCTCGCCATTGCGCCGCCGGGTTTTCGCGGCCTCCAGCGAGGAGTTCCCACAGACCTGTGGCTCCCCGTGGCGACCGAATACGGAAACAAGGAGCTTGCCGACCGGAAGAGCCGCGAGTATGAGGTCATTGGACGTCTGAGGCCGGGTGTGACCGCTGCAGAGGCCCAGGTTGAACTCGATACCCTCGGACGCCGTCTGGCCCAGGCCTATCCGGCTATCGACAAAGCGAGAAATGTTGGCCTGATCTCCGAGCGAGAGCGTCTGCGCGAAAACATGGTCCCCACGCTAATCATGATGACAGCCGTCGGATTGGTTCTGCTGATCTGTTGCGCCAATGTCGCCGGGCTGGTGCTGGCCCGCTCCGACGCTCGGCGCAAGGAGGTTGCCATGCGCCTGGCGCTGGGCGCTGGACGCCTGCGCCTGATGCGCCAATTGCTGACCGAGAGTTTGCTGATGGCTTCGCTGGGCGCGGCGCTTGGCCTGCTTCTGGCAGTTGGGTTGCTCCGGTTGGAACCGGCGCTGTTGCCTCCGGCACAGTATGAGCTTGGTCTCGATCTGCACCTCGACGCATCGGTCCTTGCCTTCACAGCAGCCGCCGCTCTTCTGTCTGTGCTGGTCTTTGGATTGGCGCCGGCAATTCAGGCCTCCAAGACGAGCCTCGTCTCGACGCTCAAGGGCGAAGGAACGGGCGCAGCGCGCGGCGTACGGCGATGGACGATGCGCAATGCGCTGGTGCTGGGCGAGATTGCGCTGTCGGTAGTGCTGTTGACGGCCTCCGGGCTGGTGGTGCGCAGCCTGCTTTACAGCCGCTCGCTTCCTCTCGGCTTCGACCGGCAAAGGCAACTGATCTTCTTCGACCTGCTTCCCGCAGTTGCCGGATACAACTCGGAGCGCAGCGCGGCCTTCTTTGCGCAAGTGGAGGAGAAAGCAGTGGCGCTGCCGGGGGTCCGCCACGCAGCTCTGGCGCGGCGCGTCTTGCTCTCCGATTCGGGGGGAGGATGGACGCAACGCGTTTCCATCCCCGGCGTGGAGTTGCCGCAAGGACAGCTTAGCGTCCCCATCAAATTGGACGCGGTTGACAGCAACTACTTCCGTACCGTCGGAACGCGCCTGATTGCGGGGCGCGAATTCAATTCCGGCGACAATCCTCTGGCTGGCCGGGTCGTGATCGTCAGCCAAACCATGGCGGAGCGCTTCTGGCCGGGCCAGAAGGTTCTGGGGCGGCAGATCGTGGCCGACGGGACGGCTTGCCAGATCGTGGGCGTTGTTGAGGACGCGAAGATCAATAGCGTCCATGAAACCCCGGAACCCTATATGTACTTCCCGTTTGCGCAGATGCACAGCGAGGAAGGAACGCTCATTGTTGAGGCGGAGAGCAGCCCCAAGGCCCTGACGGCAAGAATTCTGAGCGAGATTCAGCGGGTGGATCGCAATGTGCCTGTCTCTGTTCGCACCGTGGATTATCTGATGCAACAAGCCTTCTGGGCCGACCAGTTAGCCGTCGGCTTTGTGGGAGCCCTCGGAGTGCTGGGGATCTTCCTCGGAGCCATAGGACTTTATGGCGTAGTAGCCTTCACAGTCAACCGGCGCAGCCGCGAAATCGGCATCCGCATGGCGCTGGGCGCCGAGCGCCAAGATATATTGCGGCTGGTGCTCGGCCAGGGACTGGCGCTGGCCGCCATTGGAGCGGCAATAGGCCTTCTGGCTTCGCTCGCGGCCATGCGGCTGCTCTCCACCATGCTCTATGGCGTCAGGCCCACCGATCCGCTCGCTTTTGCCGGCAGCTCGGCTCTGGTAATCCTGGTGGCTCTGGCGGCCAGTTGGCTTCCCGCCCGCCGCGCGGCATCCATCGATCCCATGCAGTCGTTGCGGACGGAGTAGAACGCGCAATCCATGAATCGAGCGCACTGAGCCGGGCTGGCCTGTTCCGCGCGAGCCTCAGTGTGCGCCTTTCTCCCGCAGCAGCGCCGCCACCTCGGGTTTGCCGTTGCCGACCGCCAGCTTGAGCGCCGTAGTCCCGTCGTTGCTCTTGGCATCGATATTGGCTCCCCGGTCCAGCAGCAGTTTGACAATGTCCATCAACCCGCCGCCTGAGGCCGCCATCAGCGCCGTAAAACCGTTCTTTTCCCTGGCCTCGGTTTTGGCTCCATTGTCCAGCAGCAGCTTCACCAGGTCCACTGAGCCGGAGACTACCGACAGCATCAGCGGTGACAGACCGTTCTCTTCCTGAATGTTGACGTTGGCACCTTTGTCCAGCAGCAGCTTCGCTTCTTCGATGTTGGAGATCATCACCGCATAATTCAGCGCCGTGTCGCCGCGTTTGTCCTGGAGATTGATGCTTGCGCCCTTGTCGAGCAGCTGCTTCACTATATCCACTTTGCCCATTGCGGACGCGGCAATCAACGCCGTGAGGCCGTCCTTGCCATGGCCATCGATATGGGCGCCTTTATCCAGCAGTTGCAAGACTGTCGCAAAATCCCCCTTTTCAGTGGCCTGGAACATCTGATCATCCAAGCTGCTTGCGCTGGCCTGACCGGCCGCCAGACGGCTCAACAAGAGAATGGCCGGAAGGATGATTGAACCAAAGACTTTCTTCATCGCCGTCTCCTCGCATGCAACGGGTCTGCCTTAAAGCCGCTGACAGCATAGTATTCTACTTCCGCCGCTTCAGGGCGCAAATACTCTATTCCGGCATCTCGCTGGAGGCGCGGGCGCTGATGCCAGCCAACAGGCAAGGAGTCAGTTAGTCAGAGTAAGGAGCTTGAAACATTTCGAGGCGCAATGGCCTGCAAGTTTGACAAATACAAAGGGGAAGAGCTTAGGCTCCTCCCCTTTGCTGTCCGCAGTCCAGGGAACGGGTTCTGGTCTGAAGAGAAACTACTTCTTCACGGGGGCGATCACGTCCTTGGCGGCCTTGGCCACGCGGAACTTGACCACCGTCTTGGCCTTGATCTTGATGGCCGCGCCGGTTTGAGGGTTGCGGCCGATGCGGGCCTTGCGCTCCGCTTTTACGAGGCGGCCGATGCCGGGAATTACGAAGACGCCGTTCTTCTTGGTTTCTTTCACGGCGGTCTCTGCCTGCAAGTCCAGGAAGGCTGCGACTTGCTTGTTGGTCAGTTCCAGTTTCTCGGCCAGAAGCCGAATCAGGGCGGTCTTGGTCAATCCAGTTGCCATGTGTTGCTCTCCTTCTCGGGCGTGCCCTTGGGCGCGCCGGTGTTGCCTGGGCTTCCGCCGCTTAATGCGCCGCATGGAGGGAGTCAGGCAACGCGTGCACGAAACCCCTGTATTCATGCGGGTCGGAGTACCCGTCGTTCGTAACAATGCGGCTTCAGAGGGTATAAAGTCAAGGGAAAAACCGTGATTTCCACAAATTTCTTAGGTTTTTGTGCACTTTTCGTCTATTTTTGCCTGTTTTTGTAGGGATTTACTGGTTTTTCTCGGGTTGCGCGCAGGGAAACTCTTCAGGATGGCTGCTGCGTGCAGCGCTTAATCCAGCCCGAAAAGCACCTTTTTGCGGGGCGCGAGTGCCGCGGCGATGGGCGTGTTCAGCGCATCCACCACCGGCGCGGCCAGCCGGAAATGGCGAATCAGTTCGGCGGCAAAGCCGGGATCGAGCGCGGCCGTGGCGGGCAGCGTGGTGCTCAGTCCCCATTGGCGGCATCGGATCAGGTCGAGCGCCGGATGCTCGCAGGGAAAGCCCTTCGGCGGGCGGGTGAGCGGGTTGCCTTCAAACTCGGTGAAGGTCTTGCGTACGGCGGGCTTCTGTAAGAGTTTTCTGAAATCAAGATGATTGTCCAGCAGCCAATGGCGGATGGCGGCTAGTTGATCCTTCTCCGGCATCCAGGCTCCGGCTGCGATGACCACCACCTTGGCGTCGATATGAAAGTAGAATCCAGCTCCGGAGGTCTTCGCAAATCCCTCCGGCATCCACCAGGCGGCGACGTGCGTCTTGTAAGGCTTTTTGTCGGCGCTGAAGCGGGTGTCGCGATAGATGCGGAAGAGGCACTTCTCCGCAGGCCGCACGTAGGCCGGCGCAAAACTCTCCATCGCCGCGTTGACCTTGCGGATGATAGCCAGCATCGGCTCCTTCAGCTCGGCCTCGAAGACCGCTTTGCGCGGCGTGAACCATTCGCGGTCGTTGTTACGCGCGAGATTGCGCAGGAAGGTCAGACCTTCGGGACGAAGGTGTGCGGCGACGGGCGTAGCAGAGGTGAATTTCTTGGAAACCATGACAAGAGGAGTGTATCGCGAAACTTGCTAAGAAATCTCGAAGCAGGTCCATGATTTGAAAGGGCACGACTTCAGTCGTGCCGTAAAAGGTTCAAGAACAGTGGGCTTTAGCCCCTGAGGGATGCCTTTCGTACAGCTCGTTCGGTTCGTGCATCAAGATTGACCCAAATGACAGCACCGCTTGGATGCTTGTAAGGTAGGGGCTTATTCAGATATTGAGGATTTGCAAGAACCCATGCAAACGTATTTTTGTAGTAACCAAGCTTGGCTTCGCTTGGTTTCATACCTGCTTTTCGAGCATTTTTTCGGAACTGTTCATCAGTAAGAATTGGGATACAATCGATCACATCGCAAACGCCAATAATCATGCCAGATCCGCTGCGAATCAGGCCGACGGATTCACGAACATTTGTTCGTGATCCACGAATTTCCCATGTCTTCTTTCTCTCAAGAATCTGTTCGATCCACGGACTGCGTACGAGGAGTGCTCGCATAATGGTCCTTTACTACCGAATCACCTTCAACGCGCCGCGGAAGAGGCCGTCGAAGTCGGCGGCGAGGGCTTTGTCCTTGGTGACGGCTTGTTCGATGGCCTTCTCGGCAGCGACGCGCTGGTAGCCGAGGTTGACCAGCGCGGAGAGCACGTCGTCCACTGCGGCCCCGCGCACGGACGACTGCACGGGCGCAACGGCAAAGTCGTCGAGCTTGTCTTTCAATTCGACCACCAGCCGTTCGGCCAGCTTTTTGCCCACGCCGGGAATGCGCGTCAGTTGTGCGTGGTCCTGGCCGCGAATGGCCTGCACGGTGCGCTCCGGCGAGAGGCCGCTGAGCATCTTGATCGCCAGCCTGGGTCCGACGCCGCTTACGGTGATCAGCCGCTCGAAGAGGCGCTTTTCCTGAGAGTCGAGAAACCCGAAGAGAGCAATCTGATCTTCGCTGACCTGGGTATGAATGTGCAGCGCGGCCTCGGCGCCCAGCGAGGGCAGCGCCGTGAAGGTGGGAATCGAGATGGTGACGTTATAGCCCACCCCAGCGGCCTCGACGATGGCCTGGCCAGGTTGCTTGAAGATCAGTTTTCCGCGCAGATGAGCGATCATGATGTTTTATTGTAGGCCCCTATCGGATTCTTCACACTCATTCAAGGCAGTTTGCTGAGGTTGCTGCATGCAAGTTGGACTCCGCCGTCACAAGCTCTCTTGTAGAAGGCACGGGCCTGTCCGAAGTCCTGAGGTACAGCGTAGCCTTTTTCGTATAGCCAGCCGAGATTGGTGCACCCGATCATATTTCCACTTTCACAAGCCTTCTGATGCAACGCCCGCGCCTGGGCGAAATCCTGGGATACGCCGTAGCCATTTTGGTAAAGCCAGCCGAGATCGGTGCAACCGTCCATATCCCCGCCGTCGCAGGTCTTCTGGAAGAGAGCGCGCGCCTGGCCATAGTCCTTACTCACGCCCCAGCCGTTGGCGTAGAGCCAGCCGAGACCGGTGCAACCGTCCATATCACCGCCGTCGCAGGCCTTCTGATACAACGTGCGCGCCTGGGGATAGTCCTTACTCACGCCCCAGCCGTTGGTGTAAAGCCAGCCGAGACCGGTGCAACCTATCATCATCCCGCCGTCACAGGCCTTCTGATACAGAATGCGCGCCTGGGCATAGTCCTGGTTCACGCCGTGGCCGCCTACATAGAAGCCGCCGAGGTTGACGCATGCGATCATAATCCCGCCGTCGCAGGCCTTCAGAAACAACGCGCGCGCCAGGGCATAATCCTGGGTCACACCCTGGCCCTCGCTGTATTGTGCGCCGAGATTGTTGCATCCCCGCAACTCCCCGCCGTCACAAGCCTTCTGATTAAGCAGGCGCGCCTGGGCATAGTCCTGGCTCACACCTTGGCCGTTGCCGTAGAGCTTGCCGAGGTTCCAGCATCCGGCCATGCTCCCGCCGTCGCAGGCCTTTTGGAGCAGTGGCCTTGCCTCCTCGTAACGCTTCTGGTCGTAGAGCGCCGCGCCTTCCTTGAATCGCTCAGCGGCGTGATCGCGCAGATCCTGCAATCGGGCAGCCTCATCCCGGGCAGCTTTTTCTTTCGCCTCCAGGTTGGCTTTTTCTTTTTCCTCGCGTTCCACCTTATCGCGCGCATCTTGCGCGGCTTTGTCTCTTGCTTCCTGATCTGCTTTGTCTCTTGCTTCCTTTGCATTCTGCTCCGTCTTGATCCGTGCATTGCGCACCGGCAGTAGCTCAAGGTTCACGACCGACTGTTCGGCGGTCTTGACCTCTGTGAGTTGCTGAAGTTTGTCGAGGCCGTCCTCGGTTGTAGCAACAACCAGGTGCTGCCCGAGCACGACATTCGCTTTGGCCGAGCCCCCGGCCTTGATGCGGCCCTTCACCTCGCCGTCCAGCTTCCAGTTGCAGGCCAGGTCGCAGAGCACCAGCAGCGTCGCGCCCGCCGGCTTGGCTGGCGGCGTCTTCGGGCGCAGAATCGGGCCCTCATCCTGCTGCGCCAAGGCTTGCGAGGCCGCGACAGCCATGGCCGCGGCCAGCACCCATGCAGCGATCGTCCGTCCTTGCATCTCGTCCTCCATAGTTTCGTCAGCCCTATCTTACTTCCGTTTAGCCCACCCCGGCGGCCTCGACGATGGCCTGGCCGGTCTGTTTGTAGATGAGCTTTCCGCGCAGATGAGCGATCATGGTGCCTTATTGTAGAATCCCCGGCCGCGTGAGGAACACCATTCTTTTCCGATCGCGTCCAAAGAAAGGCTGGGGAATGGCTCCGGTCCACCCGCGCCGGATACAATAGGGTTTGGACTGCGGCAAACAGGCGGCAGACGATTCTGAGTTTTGGAGCAAGTACACGTGAGAGGCATTGTCCGCCGCGGTCTGCGGCTTGAATTGGTTGCGGGACTGGGTATCGCGCTGGCCGTGCCCGCGCTGGCGGCGCCCGCGGGCGAAGCCACGACAACGGCGATGACCGCGCCACTGACCACGCAGATCACGCAATCGGATGCGCAGACCTGTTCGTTGACCAGCTTCTCGGTGAGCGTGACCAGCGCGGCAGGAGTGCCGGCCGGAACTGTCAGCATTGAGGACGGCGCTGTTTCACTTGCCACAGCCGATCTCAATTCCACAGGCCATGCCAATTTTCAATTTGCCCTTGCGGACGGCGCTCACTCTTTGAGCGCGGTTTATGCCGGCAACGCCGATTTCCTCACATCCTCATCCGCGGCCACATCCGTAACCATCAGCAATCAGTGCGATTCCGCGTTTGTGGTGACGGTCTCCAATCTGACGCCGACGAGTACCGCGAACACGCTGACCCTGACGCCGGGCGAGGCGGGAACGGGCACAATCATGGTGACACCCTCGCAAGAGTTTGTTTCCACGTTGACGACTCCGGCATTTGTCAACATCTCCTGCTCCGGCCTGCCCGATCAAGCCTCCTGCATTTATACGCCGGAGAGCATTGAGATATTGCCTGAACAGAATGCGGCAGTGACCAGTTCGATGGTGCTTCAGACTTACGCCGCCTCCAATACTTCGGCATCGCCGGCAACCCGACCGGGCAAGGGCTCCTCTCCTATTGCCTGGGCGTTTCTGCTGCCCGGCGCTCTGGGTCTGGGCGGTCTTGCATGGGGAACGCGGCGACGCTATTGGCTCAGCCGGCTTTCGCTCGTGGCGCTGGTCAGCCTGGTCACCCTGCTGGGCACAACCGGATGCAATCCGCGCTACTACTACGAACACCACAGCCCGATTCCCAACCCACCGACTCCAGCTGGAACGTACACGGTCACCGTTACCGCACAGTCCAACAACGGCGTTATCGCCATCACCCAGAACACGACGTTCGTGCTGACGGTCAATTAGGCTTTGCACGACGGCATTAGGAAAGCCGCTCGCACCGCTGTGCTGGTGAGCGATATACAACAAAAAGAACCTACGGCCTCAAGTCATCCGCAGGTTCTTTTTGTTGTCCTATTGTCGCAACTCCGGTGATCCGTGTCTACCCCACAGAAGGCAGCCCAGCCAGCGCCATCGCGATCTCCTCCGCCGGATACTCGTAGTTCTCCAGCTTGCCCGCCTGATAGGCAATGTACGATTGCATGTCAAAGTGCCCATGGCCGCTGAGATTGAATAGAATTGTACGCTGTTTGCCTTCCTGCCTGGCTTGCAGGGCTTCGGCGATGGCCGCGGCGATGGCGTGGTTGGCCTCCGGGGCGGGCATGATGCCCTCGGAGCGGGCAAACTGAATTCCGGCGGCAAAGGCGTCCAACTGCTGCACGGTGGTGGCTTCGGCCAATCCCAGGTCCAGCACGTGCGAGACCAGCGGGGCCATGCCGTGGTAGCGCAACCCGCCGGCATGAATTCCCGGAGGAACAAACGTACTTCCCAGGGTGTGCATCTTCACCAGAGGCGTCAAGTGCGCGGTATCGCCAAAGTCATAAACGAATCTGCCCTTGGTCATGCTGGGACAGGCGGCCGGTTCCACGGCAACCACGCGCGCCTTGCTTTGACCCTTGATCTTGCGGCCTAAGTACGGCATCGCCAGGCCGGCAAAATTCGATCCGCCACCCGCGCAAGCGATAATTACGTCGGGATCGTCATCGGCCAGGGCCATCTGCTCAATCGCTTCCAGGCCAATCACGGTCTGGTGCAGCAGCACGTGATTCAACACGCTCCCCAGCGCGTACTTGGTGTTCGGATCCTTGGCGGCCACTTCGACGGCCTCGGAAATGGCGATGCCCAGCGAGCCGTTGGAGTCCGGATGCTGAGCCAGAATCGCCCGGCCTGACTCCGTCTCTATGCTCGGGCTGGCGATGCAGGTGGCTCCGAAAGCCTCCATCAGCGCGCGGCGATAGGGCTTCTGGTCATAACTCACCCGCACCATGAAGACCTTGCAATCCAGGCCGAAGAAGGAGCAAGCCATCGACAAGGCCGAGCCCCACTGGCCGGCTCCGGTCTCCGTGGAAAGATACTTGGTGCCTTCCTTCTTGTTGTAATAAGCCTGCGGCAAGGCGGTATTCAACTTATGCGAGCCGGCCGGGCTGACGCCCTCGTATTTGTAGTAAATGTGCGCCGGCGTATCCAGCGCCTTCTCCAGGCGGCGCGCGCGGAAGAGCGGCGAGGGGCGCCACTGCGCATAGAGTTGCTGCACTTCGCCGGGAATCTCAATCTCCCGTTCCTGGCTCACTTCCTGCAGGATCAGGCTCATGGGAAAGAGCGGCGCCAGGTCGTCCGGCCCAAGGGGCTGGAGTGTACCGGGATGCAGCGGCGGGGCCAACGGCTTGGGCAGGTCGGCGGCAATGTTGTACCAGGCAAGAGGAATGCGGTTGGGCGGGAGGTTGTACTGGATGGTTTCCATGCGGAGATTCTATCAGCCGGGGAGGCGGATTGGCACGGCCTGTCCTGAATTTTAGCGCTCAGGACTGCGCGCGCACGGCGAAAAGCTGGCCCGTCCAGGGGCCGTAATTCAGCGTGATGCCGCCGATGACCTTGCCGTCGTCGGAAATGGCCAGCCGGTACTGGTCGAGGCCGATGATGCTGTTCGGGTCGTCCTTTTGATAGCCGTTCAGCACCAGCAGGCCTTCGCCCTTCACCAGCTCCGTGCCGGTCATGCCTACCTTGGCGGCCAGCTCCGGGGTGGCGTTTGCGGGCATTTTGCGCAGCGTCCACACAATCTTGCCTTGGATGGATCCATCGCCAGCCGGCGCGCAGGTTTTGCAACCGGGACCGGTATCCAGCGTCATCATGACGGTAAAGACATACCCGGTTGGGTCCGTCCAAATGCCGCGCCACTCTCCCGACACGCTGCCGGCCTGAGCGGAGCAAGACAGGCTGCCCAATAACATCCCGCAGACTAGTAGAATTCGCTTCATCCCCGTTCTCCTTTCCTATCGTCCGGCGTATATCCAGCTATTGAAGGACAAATCGAAAAAGCCAAAGCTGGACGATAACTGTCGGCCTTGCATGCACAGCCGGCAGCTGCATGCGCTAACCACAACCGGAATGGTGGAACAATGAATTCATTTCCTTCGTATCTCAAAATGTTTCAGAGGGCTGAATCCGCTGTGGAGGAACTCTAGGGAACCTCTGAAAAACGCCGAGTTTAAAGAGCGCGCAGTAAGTATTTTGTCG
>JBKQLG010000118.1:0-7802 GCA_052147235.1 Occallatibacter sp. | reverse complement strand
TGATGCCGGGCGACAACGTGCAGTTGACGGTGGAGCTGATTACGCCGGTGGCGTTGGAGAAGGGCTTGCGCTTTGCGATCCGCGAAGGCGGCCGCACGGTGGGCGCGGGCACGGTATCGGAGATTGTGAAGTAACGGGGACTAAGGGACTAGGGACTAGGGACTGACCCTTGGTCCCTGATTCCTGATAGGGGACAGGCATGGTAGGACAAAGGATTCGCATCCGGTTGAAGGCATACGACTATCGTGTGCTGGACACCTCGACCGGCGAGATTGTGGAGACGGCCAAGCGCACCGGGGCAACGGTGGCCGGCCCGATTCCCTTGCCAACGATCAAGAACAAGTATTGCGTGCTGCGTTCGCCGCACGTGGACAAGAAGTCGCGCGAGGCCTTCGAGATCCGCACGCATAAGCGGCTGATCGATATTCTCGAACCGACCCAGCAGACGGTAGACGCGCTGATGAAGCTCGATCTGCCGGCAGGCGTTGATGTCGAGATCAAGGCGTTTGAGAAGTAGGCACCTGCGGTGCGGCCAAACGCACTTTGCGGCGCACCATCTGCGGTGGGGCCAAAAGCGCCTTGCGGCGCATGAATGATGTAGAAAGGCTCGGAAGAGTCCCGGCAGTGCGATGAATACAACATCGCATGATGAGGAAAGGAAAGTATGGGCGTAGTAGGAATCTTGGGAAAAAAGATCGGCATGACGCAGGTCTTCGACGAAAAGGGCGATGTGCACCCGATTACGGTGCTACAAGCCGGCCCCTGCGTGATTACGCAGTTGAAGACGCTGGCGCGGGACGGCTACGAGGCGGCGCAGATCGGCCTGGTCGAGTTTGTCAAGGACAAGAATGTGACCAAGCCGCAGGCCGGCCACTTCGCCAAGAGCGAAGCTCCGCCGGTAAAGGTCATCAAGGAAGTTGCGCTGGAGCTGGACGCCGATGGCGTTGTGGCTGCCAAGGCCGGCGACCGCGTGCTGGTGGACATCTTCTCCGAGGCTCGGTTTGTCGACGTGATCGGCACCTCCAAGGGCCGGGGTTTTGCCGGCGTGGTGCGCAGGCACCATTTCGGCGGCGGACCCAAGTCGCATGGACATATGTTCCAGGTGCAGGGTTCGATTGGCGCTTCCAGCTACCCATCGCGCGTTTTTCCTGGCCAGCGTATGCCCGGCCACATGGGCGCGGAACAAGTGACTGTGCGCAATCTGCGCATCCGCGGCATCGACCTGGAGGAGAATCTCCTGATGGTCGAAGGCGCAGTGCCCGGATCGCGCGAAGGTTATGTGCTGATCTCCAAGGCCAAGATTCCGCCGCGCGAGCGCCGTGGTTTTGCGGGTTCCGGCACGGTCGATCCATTGAAGGCTTCGAAGAAGGCCGGCGGCAAGAGGAAATAAGCACCTGCGGTGCGGGGACTGGCCGTCCAGGCGTACGCGCCTTACGGCGCAAATAGATTGAAGCCGGGGAAGGTTTCCTGGCAGAAGAAGAAGACGATGGCTAATGTGGATGTAGTGAACATGAACGGTGACAAGGTTGGCACGCTGGAGCTCTCCGATACGCTCTACGGGCCGGACCAGGTGAATGAGGCTCTGTTGTGGGAGGCGGTCAAGCACTACCGCGCCGCGCTGCGCCAGGGCACGCACAAGACCAAGAGCCGCACTGAAGTCGCAGGTTCCGGCAAGAAATTGTGGAAGCAGAAGGGCACGGGCCGGGCGCGTATCGGCTCGGTGCGTTCGCCGCTGTGGCGTCACGGCTACACCGTCCACGGACCGCAGCCGCGCAGCTACGAGTATGCCTTCCCGCGCAAGAAGCTGCTGGGCGCGCTGCGCTCGGCCCTGGCCTCCAAGCTGGCCGACGGCAAGCTAACGGTGGTGGACACCCTCGAGATCAAGGACGCCAAGACCAAGCTCTACCGCGAGGCGTTGAAGAAACTCGATGTAACGCGCACCGCGCTGCTGGTGGAAAACAGCAAGACGCTCACCCAGGCGCTGGTGCTGGGCGCGCGCAACCTCAAGGGCGTGGAGCTGGTGCTCAATAACGAAGTGCATCCCTACGACCTGCTTCGCTATGAGCGGGCCATCTTCTCGACGGCCGCCATCGAGCAGATTACCGAGATGCTGGAGAAGAACGCGTCAAAACGCAAGACTGCCGCGCAGACGGAGGCCGCATAATGCCGACTCTCTATACAGTAATTCGCCGCCCGCTGATTACCGAAAAGGGGCTGAGCGTCAAGGAGACCGAGGGTACGCTGGTCTTCGACGTGGCTCCCGACGCCTCCAAGACCGCGGTCAAACAGGCCGTTGAGGCACTCTTCAAGGTGAAGGTCTCCGCGGTCCGCACCGCCAATGTGGTCGGCAAGGAACGCCGCCGCGGCAAGTTTACGGGCTTCAAGCCGGACTGGAAGAAGGCTTATGTCCGGCTGAAGGCCGGCCAGAAGCTGCCCGAGTATGTGAGCAATCTGTAAGGCAGTGAACGAGTGAAGAAGTGAATGAGTGGACAGCTAACAGCTGGAAGCTCAACAGGAAAGATTATCGGAACCCGAAAGATGGGATGGGTTCCGGAGAAACGGGAGAGCGGGGCTTGAGTTCGGGCGCCGGCTTTCCGGGACAAACGACCATGGCAATCAAGACCTACAGACCGATCACCTCGACGCTGCGCTTCAAGACCACGCAGGTCAATGACGACCTGACGGCGGCCAAGCCGCACAAGCCGCTTCTGGCGGTCAAGCAGCGCACCGGCGGACGCCGCAACCAGGGCGACCTGACCATCCGCCACCAGGGCGGCGGCCACAAGCAGATGCTGCGCCTGATCGACTTCAAGCGCGAGAAGTATGGGATTCCAGGGCGCGTCGCGACCATCGAATACGATCCCAACCGCTCGGCCCGCATTGCGCTGATTCATTATATGGACGGCGAGAAGCGCTACATCCTGCAGCCGGTTGGCCTCAAGGTAGGCGCGACGGTCAGCTCCGGTCCCGATGCCGACATTTTGGTCGGCAACGCGCTGCCGCTGAAGAACATTCCCTCCGGCACGACGGTTCATGCTATCGAGCTGAGGCCGGGCAAGGGCGCGCAGATGGCCCGTTCGGCCGGAACGCAGGCGCAACTGGTAGCCAAGGAAGGCGAGTACGCTCTGCTCAAGCTGCCCTCGGGAGAGACCCGCAAAGTGCTGGTCGAGTGCATGGCGACCATCGGCCAGGTGGGCAACACCGACCACGAGAACATCTCCATCGGCAAGGCCGGACGCAACCGCTGGAAGGGCATTCGCCCCGCCAATCGTGGCGTGGTTATGAACCCGGTGGACCACCCGCACGGCGGCGGCGAGGGCAAGACTTCGGGCGGCCGTCATCCGGTGACCCCGTGGGGCCAGCCGACGCGCGGCTACAAGACGCGCAACAACAAGCGGACTGATGCGTTTATCGTCAGCCGCCGGGCGAAGTAGAGGAGCGGAGTTTTATGGCACGTTCGACAAAGAAGGGCCCCTTCGTGGATGCGCACCTGACCGTGAAGATCGAGGCGCTCAATCAGGCCAACGACAAGAAGATTGTCAAGACCTGGTCGCGCCGCTCGACGATCTTTCCCGAGTTTGTAGGCCACACCATCGCGGTCCACAACGGCAAGAAGTTTGTTCCGGTGTACGTGACCGAGAACATGGTGGGGCACAAGCTGGGCGAGTTTTCGCCCACGCGCATCTTCAAGGGACACACCGGTGGCAGCAAGGCAGCCGAGGCCGGCGCCAAGCCGCGGTAGGGAAATCTGTGAACAGTGAACAGTGAACAGTGATCAGTGGACAGTTGACTGAGAACGGTCAGTAAAGATTGAGGAAGAGACAATGGCAGTCGAGACAAAGGAATATCGGGCCGAGGCCAGGTTCCAGCGCGTATCGCCGCAAAAGGCGCGGCTGGTGCTCGACCTGATCAAGGGCCGGGGGGTTGAGGAGGCGCTCACCGTCGCGGCCTTCACCAAGAAACGCATCGCCCCGGTGATTTACAAGCTCTTAACCTCGGCGGTGGACAACGCCAAGTACGTCTCCGGCGAGCAGGGCATCGATCTGGACGTGGACAACCTCTACGTCAAGCTGGCCCTGGCCAACGACGGGCCGCGCATGCCGCGCATCCGCCCCGCGCCGATGGGCCGAGCGTTCCACTATCAGCGCCGCATGACGCACATCATTCTATCGGTGGCCGAGCGCGAGGGCGCTCCTGGCCTGGTGACCAAGGTGGAAGCGCCGGTTGCGCCGAAGGCAGCCAAGGCAGAGATCGAAGCACCGAAGACGGAGCCCAAAACGGCCAAGCCAGCCAAGGTAAAGACCGAAGCACCAAAGGCGGAGCCCAAAACTGCCAAGCCAGCCAAGGCAAAGAAAGCAACCGAGACCAAGGCCGAGGAGCCGCAGGCAGCGCCCAAGGCAACGAAGAAGAAGGCCGCTAAGAAGGCCTAGACCGGTCTCATAAACCGGGCAGTATTTTCACGTGTAGACCATGAGTCCCGCCTTGATAGCGGGTCTCACAGTAGGCAACAAGGAAACCGGGTCATTTTTATGAGGCCGGTTCGGGTTTTGAGAGGAAGCACTATGGGACAGAAAGTCCATCCTTACGGATTCCGGCTGGGAGTGAACAAGCCGTGGCGTTCGCGCTGGTTCTCAGAGCGCGACTATGACAAGCTCCTGGTCGAGGATGTCAAGCTCAAGGCCGAGCTGCGCGAGAAGCTCAAGGCCGCCGGCGTAAGCTCGGTGGAGATTGAGCGGCCTGGCAACAAGCTGCGCTTTCTCATCCGCACCGCGCGTCCGGGCATCGTCATCGGCCGCAAGGGCGCGGAGATTGACAAGCTAAAGATCGAGCTTGGCAAGCGCACCAGCCGTGACGTCTTCATCGACATCATCGAGGTGAACAAGCCGGAGCTGGACGCGCAACTGGTCTCTGAAGCTATCGCGCTGCAACTGGAAAAGCGCGTTAGCTTCCGCAGGGCCATGCGCAAGAGCGTGGATTCGGCGCTGCGCTTCGGCTGCAAGGGAATCAAGGTGCGCGTTTCGGGCCGTTTGAACGGAAATGAGATTGCCCGCTCGGAGTGGTACTTGCAGGGCCGTTTGCCCCTGCACACGCTGCGCGCCGACATTGACTACGGTTTCACCGAGGCCAACACCACCTACGGCGTGATCGGCGTCAAGACGTGGATCTATCGCGGCGACATCTACGAGGCAAGGCGCCGCCAGCCGGCAGCCGCGGTTGGGACGAGCGTGTTCTAAGTGTAGCTTTCAGCTTTTAGCCGTTAGCTTTTAGCTATGTCGCGGAGATTCAAGCTGGACTGGGAAGAAGTTGAGCTAATAGCTAAAGGCTAGTAGCTGGTTTTCGAGGATTTCGCTATGTTGATGCCAAAGAAGGTGAAGTTTCGCAAGCAGCAGAAGGGCAAACGCCGCGGCAAGGCCTGGCGCGGGTCTACCATTTCCTTCGGTGAGTATGGTTTGCGCGTCATGGAGTGCGGCTACATTACCGATCGGCAGATCGAGGCCAGCCGTATCGCGATGACTCGCTTCATCAAGCGCGGCGGCAAGATTTGGCTGCGGCTCTTCCCGGATAAGCCGATCACCAAGAAGCCGGCCGAAGTCCGCATGGGATCGGGTAAAGGCTCGCTGGATCATTGGGTTGCGGTGGTGCGGCCGGGCAAGATTCTGTTTGAGATGGAAGGCGTGGACCCGGCGACCGCGCAGGAAGCCATGCGCCTGGCGTCGAACAAGCTGCCGCTCAGGACCAAGTTCGTGATGCGGCCGGGCGCCGTGAAACCGGAAGCCGCGGCCAAGTAATATGGTCTCCCACTCATTCCGCGAAGAACGCGGAATGGATGGGTCACCCAGGTTTTTGAAGATTGAAGCGTTGCGCATCCCGAATGGGATTCGAAACGACAGAGAGAGAAACAGAGATGGAACTTGAAAAGATTCGCAATTTGAGCGACGAAGAACTGGCGCACCATGAGAAGACGGCCTCCGAGCAGCTCTTCCGGCTGCGCTTTCAGGTCGCGCTGCAGCCGAATGAAGGCGTGCGGAAGCTCCAACTGCTGCGCAAGGAGATCGCGCAGATCAAGACCGTGGCCAGGGAGCGCGCGCTGGGCATTCGCGGCGCGGCGACCGATGCAGCGGCGGAAGCCAAGAAGGGAGCTCGCTAAATGATGGCGACTCAAGAGGCAGTACAAGCGCCGGCAACCGCAGGCGCACGGCGCAACGAGAAGGTTGGGCAGGTGGTTTCGACCAAGATGCAGAAGACCATCGTGGTCGAGGTCGAGATGCGCAAGGCCCATCCCAAGTACAAGAGGATTGTGCGCTCGACGAAGAAGTTTTATGCCCACGACGAGCTGAGTTCGGCGCGGATGGGCGATGTGGTGCGCATTCGCGAGTCCCGTCCGCTGAGCAAGCTGAAGCGGTGGGCCCTGGAAGAGATTGTCCGGCGCTCGGCGCTGGGCCAGCTTGAAGACGCGGCGATCAAGACCGAGATCAAGGCTGCCAACTAGCAGCGAATAGCTGGTAAGGAGAAGAACCCATGGCTGTGCAAATGAGAACCATGCTCGCGGTGGCCGACAACTCCGGCGCGCGCAAGCTGCAAGTGATTCTGCCGCTGGGCGGCGGACTGGGCAAGAAAGCCGGTTTGGGCGACATCGTGACCGCCGCGGTCAAGGAGTCCTCGCCTGACGGCACAATCAAGAAGGGCAAAGTGGTGAAAGCTGTCATCGTCCGCACCCGCAAGGAGCATCGCCGCCGCGACGGAACCTATATCCGCTTCGATGAAAACGCGGCGGTAGTGATCGACGATGCGCATGAGCCGGTGGGAACGCGCGTCTTTGGGCCGGTGGCCCGCGAGTTGCGCGAAAAGAAGTTTTTGAAGATCGTTTCGCTGGCGCCGGAAGTCGTTTAGAAGCTGGTAGCTGTTTTTTGGAGAGAAGATGCCGAGTTTGAATATTCATCGCAACGATATGGTCAAGGTCCTCAGGGGCTCTGACCGGGGCAAGACTGGACGCGTGTTGCGCGTCTTCCCCGACGAGGGCACGGTACTGGTTGAGCATGTGCGCGTGGTCAAGAAAACGGTTTCGGGCAAATCAGGCAAGCGGACCCAAGGCGGCATCGCCGACCAGGAATCGCCCATCAACGTCTCCAATCTCGTGCTGATCTGCCCCAACTGCGGCCCCGCGAAGGTGGGATCGAAGCTGGAAGGCGACGTCAAGGTGCGCATTTGCAAGAAGTGCGGGCAGACGATGCTGACAAAGAAGTAGCAATTGCAGTGAAGAAGTGAACGAGTGAAGGAGTGAATCGTTCACCGAGGGACCTAAGTCGGCACGGAACGAACGAAACTCCGCCCGTGCGGCAAGCACTTCCGTAACGGTAAACGGCCAGCGAGCCACTCCGGGAGCCGGAAGAAAGAGAGCAAAGCATCATGGCGGCAAGGCTGAAAGAGAAGTATCACAAGGAGATCAAGCAGGCTCTGCAAAAGGAGCTGGGGCTTGAGAATCCCATGGCGGTTCCAGAGTTGAAGAAGATCGTCGTCAACATGGGGCTGGGTGAAGCCACGCAGAATACCAAACTGCTGGACCCGCTGGTGGCCGACCTGACCGCAATTGTCGGGCAGAAGCCGGTGACCACCAAGGCAAAGAAGTCGATTGCGGCCTTCAAGGTGAGAGCCGGCATGTCGATCGGCGCCATGGTCACGCTGCGCAACGAGAAAGCCTACGAGTTCCTGGACCGGCTGATCTCGACGGCGCTTCCACGGGTGCGCGATTTCCGTGGCCTGTCTACGAAAAGTTTCGATGGGCGCGGCAACTACACGCTCGG
>JBKQLG010000117.1:0-10389 GCA_052147235.1 Occallatibacter sp. | reverse complement strand
AACTCCGCCTGCCGAGCCAAAGTAAGTTGTTGCATTCGTGATCCACCTCTGAATATAGCTTCACTCAAAGGCCATAAGGATCAAAGAGTTTTTCAGAGGTTCCCTAGTATGTATGATGGAATCAGTGTACGCACTCATTGGGCTAGCAAAGGAGATCATATGACCATTCCCTTCGAGGAGATTGCGGCCAAGTGGCTGGCCAACCCCGGGTTCAAGCGCGAATACGATGCCTTGGCCCCGGAGTTCGAAGCCTACGCCGAGTCGCTGGCCGATCCCGTTCGTTTTCCGTCCGGACTTGCCAAGGAGGACTCGACGCAGGAGCCCTAGACCGCCCTTCAATTCAAGCCTGCAAACTGGCGAGCACGGGCTGGGTAAACGACCAATGCGTATGAACGATGCGCCAGCCGTCGGCCCCGCGCCGGTAGACCTCGGTTGTATTCCAGCGCATCTCGTCGCCGCCGCCGCGGGAGACAAAGCAGTAAGTCAGGATCGCGATCTCTCCCTGCACCTTCACCTCGGGATCGACGAACTCATAGCTGTCGATGTGAATCTGTCCGCGCAGTTCCGCGTAGTACTTCCGCAAAGCGCTCAGGCCATCAATCCGCTCGGGCAGAAATGGATCGAAGTAGGCAACATCCGGCGCGGAGATTTCCAGAAACCCGTCCGGATCGCCGCGTCCCCAACGATCGAGCGCGGCTCGTTCCATATTGATAATTTGCAAAGAGATTTCATCGACCGGCATTTCGAATCACTCCGGAAACTTACAAAGAACTATAAACCTATCGCCTGGCCTCTTGCAGGCGGATTGAGACGTGCACCAGACTCAGCGCGGCCGGGGTTACGCCGGGAAGGCGGCTAGCCTGGCCGATGGTCGCCGGGCGCACCCGCTTGAGCGTCTCACGCATCTCCCGCGAAAGCCCGCTGATAACGTCATAATCTAGCCACTCGGGAATCGCAACCCCCTCGGCCGCCTTCAGCTTGGCGATGGATTTCTTCTGCTGCTCCAGGTAGCCGGCGAACTTGATTTCGGTCTCCACGGCGCGGGCCTCGTTGCGCAGCGCCGCTCGCGCTTCGGGAGTCAGGCTGGGTCGGTCCATCCACTCCGCCAGCAGCGGATCGGCCACAAGCTCATCGCGCACCGCGCCCAGCACGGTCTCGATGCTTACCTCGGGCCGCTTCAGCAGTTGCGCCCAGGTCAATCCGGCGGTCGCCGTCAGCTCGCCCAGAGCCGCGGCTCGCAGCCCTTCCGGGGTTACTTTGCCCGTCACAAGCAGTTGCTCCAGCGCGTTCATCCGAGCCTGTTTTCGCTCATACTCCGCCCAGGCTTCGTCGCCGATCAGCCCCAAACGCCGCCCATGCGGAGTCAGCCGCCGGTCGGCATTGTCGATGCGCAGGTGCAGCCGGAACTCGGCCCGCGAGGTGAACATGCGGTACGGCTCGTTGGTTCCCTTGGAGATCAGGTCGTCGATCATAACGCCGATGTAGCCCTCGCTCCGGTCCATCGTGAATTGCGGCTCGCCCTTCAGCCACAACGCCGCGTTGATGCCGACCATGATGCCCTGACCGGCCGCCTCTTCGTAGCCGCTGGTTCCATTGATCTGTCCCGCAAGGTAAAGCCCTGTAAAGGCCTTTACGCGCAGGCTGCGGTCAAGCTCGGTGGCGTCCATGCTGTCGTATTCAATGGCATAGCCGGGGCGCAGCATCTCCGCCTGCTCAAGGCCCGGAATCGAATGCACAATCTCCCACTGCACCTCCATCGGCAGTGAGGTGGACATTCCGTTGATGTAGACCTCGTGGGTGTGCAGCCCCTCCGGCTCCAGAAAGAACTGGTGCTGCGTCTTGTCGGGAAATTTGACGATTTTGTCTTCGATGGACGGGCAATAGCGCGGCCCGATCCCCGCGATCTGCCCCGAATACATCGCCGAGCGATGCACATTCGCGCGAATAATCCTGAGCGTCTCCGGCGTGGTGAAGGCGATATGGCAACTGATCTGCGGCTGCACAATCTTCTTGGTCCGGAAGCTGAAGGGCGTGGGCTCCGCGTCGCCCCGCTGCTCCTCGAAGGCCTCCCAGCGAATCGTCCGCCCATCCAGCCGCGGTGGCGTTCCGGTCTTTAGCCTGCACGTCCGCAAGCCCAAAGCGCGCAGTGACTCGCCCAGCAGGACCGAGGCCGGCTCGCCGCTACGGCCGGCCGGATAGCGCTCCTCGCCGCAGTGAATCAGCCCATTCAGGAATGTGCCGGTAGTAATGATGGTGGCCCCAGCCAGCATTTGCCGCCCATCGCGCAGTTTCAAACCCAGAACCTTTCGCCGTGATTGTGAATCCCCTTCCTCAACAATCAGCCCTACAACCTCAGCCTGCCGGATGTGCAGCCCCGGCTGGCCTTCCAGCACCTCGCGCATCTTCACCCGGTAGAGCTGCTTGTCGCATTGCGCCCGCGGACTCCACACCGCCGGCCCGCGCGACGAGTTCAGCAGCCGAAACTGAATCCCTACCGCGTCGGCCACCTCGCCCATGATGCCGCCCAGCGCATCCACCTCGCGCACCAGGTGCCCCTTGGCCACGCCGCCAATGGCCGGATTGCAGCTCATCTGCGCGATCAAGTCCAGGTTCATCGTGATCAGCGCGACTTTGAGCCCCATGCGCGCCGCAGCCATCGCCGCCTCGCACCCCGCGTGCCCCGCGCCCACCACTGCCACATCGTATTGTTCGGTAAAAGCCATCCTGCTCCGTCAAAGCGGCAATAAAGCTATTCTACGGATTCCTCACAGCACCCGTGGAATGTGTGCTCTGCCAAAGCACATCAAGCTCCTCTATAATTGTCCAGTCCCCCATACGAGAGAAAGTTGAGGGCGATCTGGCGATATGGTTCACTGCTCCTGCGGTCAAATGACAGAGGAAGGGACAACGCTGTGTCCCCGCTGCGAGGCGCTTCACGTTCTCGGCCTGGGAATGGAGGCGCTGGAAAGTGAAATCAGAAGTGCCAATCGCCTGCTCACCAAGGCCTGGCAGCCGGAGAATTTCCAGGACGACCCGAAGCTGAAAGAATCCGCCGAAGACAAACTAAAGGACATCCAAACTGCCTTCGATTTTCTTACCTTGACATCCACGGATCGAGGGCATGCTGGACGGCCGGTCTATCTTGCTTCCAAACTGGCCTACGCGCCGCCATTGCCAGGCGCTAAACCCGCTGCACAAGTGGCTCGCGCCGGGAGTGTGCCGTCTCCGTCCGCCCAGATTCCCATCGCAGCCGCTTCGTTTGCAGCCGCGCCGGATGAGGCTCCTCCGCGGGGGCTTTGGCCAAAGATCAAAGTGCAGTTAATGCTAATTGCGGCAGCTCTGGTGATTCTTCGGATTGGGTATGTGTGGATTGTTTTCAGTGCGCATACCGCCCCAGGCGGCCCGGTGGCAGCAAACAACGGTTCCTCGCAAGGCGTTGCGACGCCAGCATCGCAGTTGCCGGAGGAAAAAATTCTGGGTGCGGTGATGCAGGCATTCAAGAAACCGGACCAGAGCAACTCCGTGCCCGCAACCAGCCCGCAAACCGGGCAGCACGCGCCTTCGAATACGAAGAGCCAACAGCCGGAAAAGGCAAATGCCGCGACACATCCAGCTCAGCCCGCGACGGTCAAACTCAAGCCCTATCTCACTGTAGGTTCCACCCGCGACGAGGTGCTGGCTCAACAGGGAACTCCGACAGCTTCCACGGAAGACAAGCTCGTCTACGGAACTTCGGAGTTGTATCTCAAAGACGGCCGTGTCATTGGCTGGCGCATCGATCCATTTTCATCCCCGATCCGGGTCAAGCTCTGGCCGCAATCTCCCGTCGATCCCGACCTGGAGTTTTTCACGGTGAACTCAACTAAAGATGAGGTACTGGTGGTTCAGGGAACCCCAACGGAATTCTCTGAGGATACGTTCAAATATGGCGATTCCGTCGTTTATTTCAACAGAAATAGAGTGGTGAATTGGAAAAACGACCCCGGATCGGTCCCGCTTCGGGTGAGATAGCCAGCGCGATCCAACAATCTCAATTAATTCATGCACATTCATCCTGTGCGGGGCGCGGCGGAGTTGAAGAATTTGCGATTCGTAGTTCTGGCGCCAGTGTGGGATACCACTGCCAATGAGAGAAATTACCTCCATCCTACAGGCCTGTCCTTGCGTCTAATCTTGGAGAAGGTAATCTGGGGGGCACAAAAACGTGCGCAATCGATGGACATTAGCGTTCCTGTTAGCTGCGGCCTGCGCTCTGGCCGCGGCAGCGCAGGAGAAGGACAGCTTTACGCCGATGGCCCTCGACGCGGGCTTCGGGCGCATGGATATCTCCGACCCGGCTGTCGCGCCGGAGGAGATCATCCGCCAGTTTGCCGCCAAGGAGAGCGAGTTCCAGCAGGCGCTGAACAACTACACCTATCGGCGCATCGCCCGCGTGCAGACCATCGACGACGACAACAAGGTGGACGGCGAGTACTACGAGGTGGATGACGTGATCTTCGACTCCACCGGCAAGCGCACCGAGAAGGTGGTCTACGCGCCGACCAACTCCTTGCAGCGGATCGCCATGTCGCCCTCCGATTTTCAGGACATCCAGCACGGCTACCCCTTCGTGCTCACCGCCGAGGAGATCGGCCAGTACAACGTCAAGTATGTGGGACGGCAAAAGGTGGACGAGTTGGACTGCTACGTCTTCGACGTAGGCCCAAAACTCATTGAAAAGAAACATCGTTACCTGCTGGGACGCATCTGGGTGGACGCGACCGACCTGCAGATCGTTGTCACCGACGGCCGCATGGTTCCCGACGACACGCGCAAGGGAAACGAAGATCTGCATCCGCCCTTCATGACCTGGCGTCAGCAGGTGGACGGGCATTACTGGTTCCCGGTCTACACCAAGGGCGAAGGCGTGCTGCACTTCAGCGGCGGCAACACCTACATGGCCCAGGACGTGCATATCCGCGACACCATCAAGTACACCGACTATAAGCAGTTCGGCTCGACGATGAAGATTATCTATGAGGGCAAGGACATTACGCCACCGGATAAGAAGAAGTAGAGGCAGATTGAGCAGGCGGCTCCTTTCCGGCCCGGCGGACAAATGTTGTTGACAATCGAATCGGCGGTGGGATAGATATACAATTACCAGGCGGTGGTTCGCGGCTTTCCCATCCACAGTTCTTATCTTCAAGGTTAACTCTCCTGGCGGATGGAGCTTGCGAGCCAGAAGTGAAACCCATACAGATTTTTCATGTTGCGGAGGAGAGAGTCTCCGACCCGGTCAATGAGTCCGCTCTTACCCACACATAGGGCGCCTAACTGTTCCCACGATGCGAGGTCTCCATCATGATGTCTGTTGTTCGTTCCGCCTTGTCCCTTCGGTTTGCCCGCTTGACGTATAGCCTGCTTGTTTTTGCCCTGGTTGCCCTGCTGCTGCCCGTAGCGGCGCGAGCGCAGACGATCACCGCCGGCGGAGCTATCAACTTTACGGCCAGCGATTCCTCGGCTCAAAGTTCCACCGTCACGGTGAGCGGCGCTCCCGGCCCGGTGGCCACGGTTCAGGTGGAGCTTCTGGGTGTGCACTCGAATGGCACAGGCAACTACCTTAGCATGGCATACGCGGAGTTTATGCTGCAGTCGCCCACCGGCGAGCAATTCGTGTTGCTGGGCCAAACGGGCGATGGCACCGACAACGGTGGGCTGAATGGTCAGGACATTATTCTTGTGAACAGCGGGACCCCGGCGCCGAATAGCACCAGCGTCGACACACCCTGGCCTACGGCTTCGACTCAAACGGTGGAGGCCGGCTCGTACTATTACGCCAACGGCGACGGCCCTCCCCCGCTGCCAACGACGGAAGACACAGCGGATTACCCGCAGACCGACGGCAGCCAGACTCTGAACGGGAAATTCAGCGGGGTATCGGCGAACGGCACGTGGACGCTCTACCTGATCGACACCAATAGCCCTGTCGACCCGGTCTCGATCACCGGCTGGACGCTTTCGCTGACGTACTCGTCGGCGACCCCGACCACGACAGTACTCAGCAGTTCGACCACCAACCCGGCCTTCTATGCCAACTCCGCCTCCAGCGTTTCGATCACCTACACGGCCACCGTCTCTTCGGGCTCCGGAACGCCAACCGGCACGGTCACTTTCAGCGCCAACGGCTCGACCATCTCCGGCTGCAACGCCGTCACGCTGAGCGGCGGTGTCGCGCACTGCACGGTCTCGCTGGCCCAGGGCAATAACTCCATTACCGCCCAATACACGCCAACCGGGGCCTTCGGGCAGAGCAGCAGTTCGATCACTCAACTAGTGGAAGTCACTCCGGCGAATCCCAGCGGGGATCAATGGTGCAACAACAGCCTGGTTTCCGTTCCAGCCAACGATAACCCCGGGCTGGTATACCCCTCCATCATCGGCATCCCCAACGGCACCTACAGCCAGTCGGTGAGCAATGTGACGGTGGAGTTGGAGGGAATCCAGGGGCTGACCGACGGAATCACCGGCCAGTTTTTACTGGTTGCCCCCGGCGGGACGAAAAATCTGGTTTTTCTACAGGAGGGGTGGAACGACACAGCGCCAACCAGCGCGGTTAACCTTACCTTTGATGACTCCGCTAGCCTGACTGTGCCCTACAACAGCGGGACGCCCACTACCGGCACTTACCTGCCAACCGACAACAATGAGGCCCCAAACCCGGACAGCTTCCCGACATCTACCTCGCCGACCGTCGATTCAAGCGTCCCCCAGGTTCCCGGTACCCTCAATTTTGCGCCGCCTTACGGATCGGATAACGCTGTCTATACCCATACCAACGTATTGACCTTCGGAGAGGCCTTTGATGGCGCCCCGGCAAATGGCAAATGGGCGCTGTATACTTATGGTCCCTATGCCATGAACCTGAACAGCGGCTGGTGCATCACCCTGTCGCTCAACTCCGGAACAGCCACCACCACCACGCTGACTCCCGGCAACAATCCCTCAACCACCGGCAGCTCCTTAACCTTCACCGCGACGGTGACCGACGTCAACGGCCCGGTGACCAGCGGCGGCACAGTGACCTTCCTGGACAACGGCGTGGCTCCGGCAGGCACGGTGGGCGGAAACAACGTGGTGGCTCTGAACGGCAGCGGAGTGGCGAAGTTCACCACCAGTTCCCTGACCGAGGGCGACCACTCGATCACAGCCAACTACAGCGGAAACTCGACGGACAATGAGAGCTTCTCCGCCGTGCTGCATCAGCGCATTAACACCACGACCACGGTCGCGAGCGTGAACAGCAATACCTGGTCGTACTGCGATCCAGGGGCGGTCCAGATTCAGGGGGGAACCCTCGCGGGCCCCTTGACTCCGAATCCCTCGGTGATCTCGGTGGCCAATCTTCCTGGCACACTCAACACCGTTTCCGTCACTCTCAATGGTTTCTCGGTTCTCACCACCTATGGCCTGGAAGAGCTGGCCTCGCTGGTCGAGGGTCCGACAGGAGCCGCGCTGGACTTCTTCTCCAACACTACCCAGGGCGCCAACGGCAACGGCGAGGCCTCTCTCGGCGCCTATTCCTTTGCCGATAGCGGCCCCGGCTTGGTATCGGCAGGGAATACGAGCATCACTCCCGGCACCTACAAGCCAACCGCCTACATAAACTATCTCAGCACCCCGGATGTCTTCACATCCAGTTCGAGCGGCCTATACAATGTGCCCTCCTTCAGCTATGCTCCCTCGCTCGGCACCTCCACCTTTGCGGACATCTTCACCAATGGTTCCAACGCCAACGGAACCTGGAACCTTTTCTTCAGCTCGGGCAATGCCAACGCCACCTTCGGCGCGGCCAACGGCTGGTGCGTGAACCTGACTGAGAATCTGCCCACCTTGGCGCAACCGACTTTGGCGCACGTCGGCACTTTCACGCAGGGCGAGCAGAACGCGGCCTACACGGTGAACATTACCAACAACGGGCCGGGCACGACCGGCGATCCGGCGGGAGGCCATCCGCTGACCGTTACCGACTCGCTGAACTCCGCCTTCACATTCGCGAGCGGATCGGGTACCGGCTGGTCCTGCTCGGCGTCGGGACAGACGGTGACCTGCACCAATGACTCGACAATCGCGGATGGCGGCAGCTACTCGGCGCTCACAATCGATGTCGATGTGGCCGACGGGGCCACCGGCACCATCACCAACAGCGTTTCAGTGAGCGGCGGCGGCGCCAATTCCGCGACCTCGAATACCGACTCGGTGACCATCCAGCCGGCGCCGGCGCTCTCTGTTACCAAGTCCCATACCGGGACCTTCACGCAAGGCTCGACCGCCCAGTGGAACATCACGGTCAGTAACACGGCTGCCGCCAGTAGCGAAACCTCTGGCACGGTAACCGTCTCCGACACCCTGCCTTCGGGATACTCGGCGAACAACTTCGGCTCGACCTCGGTCGCATGGAGTTGCAGCGGCGCAACCACGGTCACTTGCACCTCGACTGCGGGGATCTCCGGCGGCAACAGCTTCCCGCAGATTCAGGTGATCGTGAATGTGCCGGCCGCTTCGCCTGTTTCGGTAAGCAATACGGCGCTGGCGTATGGCGGCGGCGACCTGACCCACACCAATTCGGGGAATGCAGCCGCGGGAAGCGATAGCAACGTGCCCGTCGTTCAGGTTCCGGCTTCCATAACGCCAAACACGGGTACGACACCCCAGTCAGCGCAAATCTCGACGGCCTTCGGCACAAGCCTTTCGGTGACGGTGGAAGACGCGAACAGCGTTCCCATCAACAATGCTTCCGTGACGTTTACCGCGCCGGGCACCGGAGCCAGCGGGATCTTCAGCAACAGCAGCGGCACGATCACGGAAACCACCAACTCGAGCGGCATTGCCAATGCAGGCACATTCACGGCGAATGCCACTCCGGGCGCTTATAGCGTTACGGCCAGCGTCTCGGGGCTAGGGACAACAGCGACGTTCTCGCTGACCAACAGCGGAGTGGCTCCGGCCATCACCAATGCCAACAACACGACCTTCACCGTGGGCACGGCGGGCTCCTTCACCGTGACGACCAGCGGCACTCCCACCGCAGCGCTCAGCAAGTCCGGCGCGCTGCCCAGCGGCGTCGCCTTCACCGATAACGGCAACGGCACGGCGACCCTTTCCGGCACACCGGCCGCGGGCACGGGCGGAAGCTATCCCATCACCATCACGGCTGCCAATGGCGTCAGCCCCAACGCCACGCAGAACTTCACGCTAACCGTAAACCAGGCTCCGGCCATCACCAGCGCCGCCAGCGCCACTTTCACCGCGGGCGCGTCGGGATCCTTTACCGTAACGATCGCATCGGGCACGTATCCGACCGCCTCCTTTAGCGAGAGCGGCGCTTTACCCAGCGGCGTCTCGCTTAGCACTTCCGGGGTTCTCTCCGGCACGCCTGCGGCCGGCACGGGCGGTTCTTACACCATCATCATCACGGCGTCGAATGGCGTCGGCTCCAACGCCACGCAGAACTTCACTCTGACAGTCGATCAGGCTCCAGCCATCACCAGCGCCGACAACGCCAGCTTTACTTCGGGCATTGCGGGCTCGTTCACCGTGACCGCCACCGGTGTTCCCACTCCTACCTTAAGCGAATCCGATATTCTGCCCAGTGGAGTCAGCTTCACCGACAACGGCAACGGCACGGCGACTCTGGCTGTTACGACGGCGGCAGCGGTTGGCGTTTATACCCTCAGCATTGCAGCGGGGAACGGGATCAGTCCGAACGCCATCCAGAGCTTCACGCTCACGATCAATTCTCCGGCGTCGTATGTGGTCAGCACAACGGCGGATGACGCGAGTGGGATAGCCTCCAACTGCCCAGTGGGCGGGGGCGGCACAGTTTGTTCGCTGCGCGACGCGCTGGCAGCGTCAAACACGGCCGGGGGTATCATCACCTTCTCTTCCGCAGTCTTTTCGGTCAGCAACACGGCGGCCGAGAACACCATCACGCTAGGCTACGGCACGCTAGACATTCCGCCAAATACGACGATTACCGGGCCGACGACGGGCTCCGGCGCAACGCTGGTCAACCTGGTGACTGTGAGCGGCGCAAACGCCTACCAGATCTTCCAGGTTAGCTCCGGCGTCGCCAGCATCGCCAACCTCAACATTGAGAATGGCGCCGGGAGCGGCGGAGTGGGCGGAGCCATCGAGAACAGCGGCGGCCTGACGTTGACTGGCTGCCTCGTCTCCGGCAATACGGCCGACGGCGACCCCGGCATCTCCCAGGGCGGAGGTATCGCCAACGGCGGCACGCTGACGGTGACCAACAGCACCATCTCCGGCAATACCGTCTCGTCGACCGGCACGGGCGGCTACGACCGTGGCGGAGGCATCTTCAACACCGGCGCGCTGACGGTGAGCAAC
>JBKQLG010000116.1:0-12419 GCA_052147235.1 Occallatibacter sp. | reverse complement strand
GAGCTGAAGACCGGGATAAAAAGACCGAGCCGGTGACAGCCTCTAAATTGTGTCGCGGCCACGCGTCTAACGACGCTGCCGCTCCGCTTACCAAGGGAGTGCCTGAAAGTCCGAGGAGGGAAGACTGGAGCTGGCGAAGGGATTTGAACCCCCGACCCTCTGATTACAAATCAGATGCTCTACCAGCTGAGCTACGCCAGCCCTTCCCACCCGGAAAACGTCCCGGAAACCCCGAAATCCGTACGGGCACACTAACCCCTCGCACGCATTACGGCATAGAAATCAAGGTTAGCACACCCCTGGCGAACGGAGCAAACCGGAGAAAGGCAGGGACCAGGGACTAGGGACTAAAGGACTAGAAAGCCTATCCAGCCAACCGGCGCTGATTCGACTCATTGCCCTACGCCGTTCCCGACGATTAGACTGAGGGTTCAAGGAGCTGCCATGCTAGTTGTGATGAAGGCGCAGGCAACAGAGGAAGAGATCCGGGAGGTCTGCGCGACCATTGAGCAGTTGGGATTCCGCGCCCATCCGCTTCCCGGAGCCCAGCGAACCGCTATCGGCATCACCGGCAACCAGGGAGAAGTGGAGCGCGGCAACCTGGAGGCGCTCTCCGGCGTCGCGGAGGTGATCCGCGTCTCCAAGGCCTACAAGCTGGCCAGCCGCGAAGTGAAGGAAGAAGACACCATCATCCGCTTTGCGGGAACGGATGCCGCTATCGGCGGCGGCTCGCTCGCCATCATCGCCGGGCCCTGCTCGATTGAAAGCCGCGAGCAGGCCTTCGCTATTGCCGAGCAAGTGGCCGCATCGGGCGCGCAGTTCTTCCGCGGTGGCGCCTTCAAGCCGCGCACATCCCCTTACGCATTTCAAGGCCTGGGCGTAGAGGCGCTGGTCATCATGGCCGAGATCCGCGCGCGCTTTGGCCTGCGCATCGTCACCGAAGCCCTCGACAACGAGAGTCTGGATTTGGCCGCCAAGTGGGCCGACGTGGTGCAGATTGGCGCGCGCAATATGCAGAACTTCTCGCTGCTCAAGCGCGCCGGGCGGCTGCGCAAGCCGGTACTGCTGAAGCGCGGCCTCGCGGCGACGCTGGAAGAGTTCCTGATGTCCGCCGAGTATGTGATGAGCGAGGGCAATTATGAAGTTATTTTGTGCGAGCGCGGGGTGCGCACCTTTGCCGATCACGCTCGCAACACGCTCGACCTGAGCATCATTCCCGCGGTGCGGCGGCTCAGCCATCTGCCGATCCTGGTCGATCCCAGCCACGCGACCGGCAAGCGCGACAGCATCCTGCCCATGGCCCGCGCGGCGGTCGCCTCGGGAGCGGACGGCATTATGGTCGAGGTTCACAACCACCCCGAAAAGGCTCTCTCCGACGGCCCCCAGTCCATCTATCCCGACCAGTTTGCCCGCATGATGGATGAACTGGAACAGATCGCTCCGGTGGTCGGACGCAAGCTGCCCCGCGGGATCCGCGTGGAGGCAGCCACAGGGTGAACTCCATGACCGCTTCACTTTACAAGCAGGGAATTCGTACAGCATTCGCCCTGCTGGCGCTTGCCCTGACCAGCTGCCGCCCTCACGACTTTCCGCAGTACCCGCCCAACTACCGCGAGTACGCCTACGTGACCAACGGCGGCAGCGGCACGGTTTCCGTCTTCGATGTGGTCAACGTGCGCCTGGACCGGGAGATTGCGGTTGGCCAGAATCCGGTGGCGGTGGCCGTCAGTCCCACGCGCAACGAAGTCTATGTGGTCAACTCCGGCGCAGCGGGTGGGCAGGGTTCCGTTTCCATCATCAACGCAGAGAAGAACGCCGTCGCGGGTACTATCTTTGTTCATCGCACGCCGGTCTCCATCGAGATCGACCCGACGGGCGAACTGGCCTACGTGGCCAACTCCGGCTCCAACACCATCTCCGTACTCGATATCAAGGCGCGGCGCGAAGTAGCGGCCATCGGCGCCGGCGAGGAGCCGGTAGCCGTCCGCATCTCGCCCGACGGCAAGACACTGGCGGTCGCCAACCGCAAGGCTGGCTCGGTCAGCCTCATCGACCTCGCAAGTCGCCAGGTTCGCTCCGTCTTCGATGGCTGCCCCGGCGCCTCGGACGCTGTGATCCTTCCCGATTCCTCTAAAGTTTTTGTGGCCTGCTCGGCCGGCCACCAGATCATGGCCATCGCCCTGGCCCGCGCGGAAGCTCATCCGGCCTCGCCTGCCCAATCCATTGCCGCCCAGCCCGACCGCCTGGAGGCGCTGCTCGACGTGGGCCAGGCGCCGGTCCACCTGGCCCTCAAGCCAGACGGCGGCGAAGTCTTCGTCTCCAACTCGCTGGCCAACTCCATCTCCGAGGTCTATGCCACCACCGACGAAGTCGGCGGCACCACGCTGATTGGAGATACTCCCGTACGCGGCCTGGTCTCAGCCGATAACGCCTTCCTGTACGTGGCCAACAACCACTCCCAATTCGTCACCATCTACTCAATCGACGACGGCAAGCGCCTTCCACCCGCGCAGGGCGGCTCAATCCGCGTCGGCGACGGCCCCGCGGCGCTGGCATTCTCCAGCTTTGGCCACCTGCTCTTCGCCGTCGATTCCAGCTCCGGCGACGCAGCCGTGATCCGCACTGCCACGCGCTCGCTCTTTACGCTGTTCCCCGCCGGGCGCAACCCCAACGCCATCGCCATCAAGAGCTTCAAATTGCCCTGATCTTCCACAACCGCCGCTCGCCCCGCTCCGCTACCATCAACTCATGCTGCGAGTGAAGTTGTTGGCAGAGGGGGCGCGCGCGCCCGTGGTGGCCCATCCGGGCGAGGATTTGGGCTATGACCTGTTTGCGCTGCAAGGCGCGGCGCTGGCACCGCGGGCGACGGTGAAGGTTCGAACCGGCATCAGCGTTGAGGCTCGCCACCCCGGGACCGGCGCGCCTTTGGGACTGCTGGTGCGGGACCGCTCGTCGATGGCGGCGCGGGGAATTGTGACGACCGCCGGAGTGATTGACGCCGGCTACCGGGGTGAGATTCTGGTGCTGATGACCAACCTGACGGATGCGGCCGTCGAGCTGAAGGCCGGCGAAAAGATTGCCCAGATGATTCCGATTCCTGTGCTGACTGGAAGCGTTGAAGAGGTGGAGAGCCTGGAAGATTCGGCCCGCGCGGAAAAAGGCTTTGGCAGCTCAGGACGATGACCACCCGCGCCACCTGCGGTGGGGCCAATCGCTCGCTGTTCGCTCGCATAGGGTTCGTAGTTCCCAGGTCCAATAATCCGGATTCATCTACCCCGAACCGGCGACATCCGCCCCACCCGCGGATCACAAAACATCTCACAATGTCGCGAACGGATGAGATGAGTGTAAAATCAGCGCATGTTTGCAGTTAAAAAGGGAATCCCGAATGAATTCTATTCGCCGGTTTACGACGCTTTCTCTCGTTGCAATTCTCGCTACGGCTGCGCTCACGGCGCAACCTGCCCCGCAGGCAAACACTCTTGAACTAAAGCAAGCATTTGAAAACGGTCGCGTTGAACTTACCTTCACCGGTAAGGAGCTGGGCGAGATGCTTGATGTAAAAATCACTAATGTTTCAAAAGAAAAGCTTATCGTAACGATCAAAAAGGGGATAACGACCTTTGTTTTCCCGAGTAAGACGATTTCGCTTTTAAGCGAGGTCAACAAAACTGTGTCGTTAGATCCTGCAAAAAATACGACAGTAACACTAAGGCAGAGCGGTTATCCTCGAATCAATAGTGGATCGATGACCGTCCGGATGCAACCCCAATAGCCAGGAGTCCCAGGTCGCAATTTCGGAGCTGGGAGACCACAAACTTCAAATTCCATGGATTCCCCAGCTCGTCGTACTTGCAGTAGTTCGGACTGGGCGGAAGGTGCATCTCCGGTACGGGAATGAAATGCTGATCCTTCGGCTTCGTTGCGCTTTACTTGGCACTTCATCAAGCACGGGACGCCAGAGCGCAATTACTATTGTGGAATGCTAACGTTCAAGCAGCTTGCGCTGTTTCTGGTTTTGCTTCCGCTCTTTTCTTTTCTCGGCGGCAGGCCCGCTCGCGCCTTGTCCCCTGAGCCTCCGCTTGTCACACTGTCTCCAGAGGCTGTAAGTGCAGGCTCCCCGGTCTTGATCCGCGTGCATTTCGATGGCGTCACAGCCATCGACGGCGAGTGGCTGGGGCGCAAGCTGGAGTTTTTTCGCGGTCGCGATAGAAGCACGTGGTTTGCGCTGGCTGGAGTCGATGTTGAGGGGGCCGTGGGCCCTTCTACGCTACGGATCAGTGTTCGGCTTGCCAAGGGCGGCTCGCGCGATTTGAGCCGCACTGTTGAGATATATGCTGCGCATTACCTCACCAGTTCGCTCACTGTTGCGCCGCAGTTCGTCACGCCCGGCCCGGAAGAGTTGAAGCAGATCGAGGCCGACAAGCTGGTCAAGGAAAAGGTCTTCGGCGCAAGCGCCTCTGAGCCGCTGTGGGCGGGCGACTTTCAAGCGCCGGTAACTGCCGAACCGACCGACAGCTTCGGCACCCGCCGCACCTTCAACGGCAAACTGGCCAGCATTCACAAAGGGATGGACTTTCGCGCCGCGGCGGGGACGCCGGTGCGGGCGGGCAATAGCGGGGTTGTAGTGCTGGCCCGCCCTCTCTATTACGAGGGCAACTGCGTGATCATCGATCACGGTCTGGGGTTGTACACGATTTCAATGCACCTGAGCCGGATCGACGTGCAGGAGGGCCAGCGCGTGGCGACAGGCGACCCGGTTGGGCTGAGCGGTGCTACCGGGCGCGTCACCGGCCCGCACCTGCACTGGGCCGTCCGCTGGCAGGGCGCGTACCTGGACCCCGCCAAGCTGCTGCGGTTGGATTTGAGCGGAGTGCGCTAGCAGGAGACAGCTTCCTCTGAATGACCGATTCGGTCTCGTCTTCATTGCAGCCGCAATATAGAGACTGCAAACACTATACTGTCGCTTGCGCAAAGAAGAGTTATTCGTCCGGCTCCTTGAGATAAATCTCCGTGTAGTCCAGATAGTTCTGTGCGTACTCAAGGATCAACGCGCGGTCCTTGTCGTCCAGATCGCGGCGCAGCTTGGCGGGGACGCCGGCCCATAGCGTCCGGGGAGGAACCACCGTCTCCTCTGGAACCACAGCGCCGGCGGCGATGATCGAGCCTTCGCCGATGCGGCAGCCGTTGAGGACAACGGCACCGATGCCGATCAGCACCATGTCTTCCAGCACGCAGCCGTGAACGGTGGCGTTGTGGCCTATGGTCACCCAGTCGCCCACCATCACCGGATAGAGATACCGCTGGCCGTGGAGGACGACGCAGTCCTGGACGTTCGAGTTCGCGCCGACGCGGATCGAGTTCACGTCGCCGCGCAGCACGGCGTTCATCCACACCGAGGAGCGCTCGCCCAGCGTCACGTCGCCGATCACCTGCGCCGAAGGGTCCACGTAGCAACTGGCGGGAATTCGGGGCAACCGCCCCTGGTAGCTACGGATCATGGATTGGGGCCTCTCAAAAACTCCTTCATTACGAGGAAGGGAACACTCTCCTGATTATCGGTCATTTGGTTGACCGGAGGGGCGAAAATCCGGTATCTCGGAGGGTGCGAAGAGTCTTGCGCGGCTCCGGCAGGCCAAGCGCGTGGCAACGGCGACCGGATTGGGCTGAGCGGCGCTGCCGGGCGCGTCACTGGCTGCACCTGTACTGGGCTGTCCGCTGGCAGGGCGCCTACCTGGACCCTGCCAAGCTGTTGCGGCTGGACCTGAGCGGGGTGCGCTGGCATACGAAGGCTCTCTCGTCCTTCCAGCAAAATCGAAGCTCAGATAACTCCTTCCATGTTGGGATACCACCTTGACTTTGCAGAGATGATCGGCTCTACTGATGCGGATGCGAAGATTACAGACATTTCCGCCTCTTCTAATCCTGGTTGCAGTTCTTATTGCGTATGCGGCGGTGCAGGAATCCGGCCCCGCTAACGCCAGACCGGCTTCCGCGCAGGAGATTGCGCGTGTGCCGATACGCTTCGTGGAAAGGGAGATGTGGGTGACTGTGCCTCAGTCCTTTCCCCGTGGGCTAGATGTACTGGAAGTGTATATAGACCGTCCGGGGCGGCATCCGCTTGTTGTGCTGACGCACGGCACCTCGGAGAATCCGGAAGATCGCGCGCATGTGACACCATGGGCGCAGTATTCTCAGGCGCTATGGTTCGCACGGCGCGGCTACGTAGCCTTGGTCGTTGTGCGCAAAGGCTACGGGCGCTCAGGGGGGCGGCAGGATTCGAACAGTGGCGGCTGCGGGTCCAGGGGTGGAAGTTTTGTGCAGACTGGCGAGGCAAGCGCGGACGATCTGAGCGCAGTGATGGCGTATGCACGTAGCCTACCGGAGGTGGACGGGGAGACGATGCTGAGTGTTGGCGTCTCGACGGGCGGCTTTGCTCAGGTGGCGCTTTCGGCTGATCCGCCAAAGGGACTGAAAGCAGCGATCAGCTTCGCCGGCGGACGGGGTGGCGACGGCCACGAACATAACTGCAACCTGAGCGAGCTGATCGGTGCATTTCACGCCTTTGGCACAGATGCGCATAAGCACGGCGATCTGCCCATGCTGTGGATATATGCCGAGAACGACCATTGGTTCCCGCCGGCGATGGCACAGCAGTTCGATGCGGCCTATAAGAAGGGCGGCGGCGTGAATCAGTTTGTCATGGCCCCGCCGGATGGAGAGGAAGGGCACCATCTCTATGCGCATGTCGCAGCATGGTCCGACACCGTGACCGCGTTTTTGAAGGCGCAAAATCTGTTGCCTTTAGGCGATACGGTGCTGCCTGAGCCTGAGCCGTCGAAGCTGCCCATGCCAGCCACTTTGAAAGAAACGGATAAGGATATGTGGAGGCGCTTCCTGCTCGCTCCCCCCTTCAAGACGCTGGTTGTCAGCGAGAGCGGTGAATTGTCGATTTCCGCCGCGGCCTTCGACCAGGCGATCGCTGATAGCAAGGCAATCGAAAGATGCAGGAAGGCGCCCGGCGGCAGCAGGCACTGCTCGATCGTTGCGAGAACGCCTGGCGTGAAATAGAAGCAGAGACGGCCAGCATCGGAACAATTGGAAATAGAAGCCCAAGCGCGGAGCAAGCGCGCTACCGCGATAACAGCTCTTCTTCCGAGGTACGCGTTTGGAAGGTCGTCACCCTTTCGCCAGCGGCCTTCTCTTTGCGCAGCGCCCTGAAGGCCCGGTAGACAAACCAGCCCATGTGCCAGCCGTCGATGTACTTGAAGGGCGTTTCGCCTGTGGTGTAGTGGCCGCAGGGCAGCACGCGCTTCTCGAAGTTGAGTCCGATGCGCCGAAAGGCCCGCACTACCTGTAGCGAGTACTCCCTGGGGAAGGTCAGGTCGTAGTCGCCGTAAACCATAAGAACTTTCTTCCGCCGGCCGTCGACTTCGGGGCGCACGATCTTGTCATAGTAGCTGCACGGGCTGGCGGCTGCCCACAAGGCGCGAATGCGCTCCTGCGAGAGGCCAGCCTCTTGCAACGCCTGCTTGACGTGGCGCGTGCTCTGTCCAGCCCAGACCACGTCGCCAAAGGCTGTAGACGCGTGATTGAAGGCATTCACCCGCAGCCGTGCGTCGTGGGCGCTGGCCAGGAAGGCGTAACAGGAACCCAGGCTGGTTCCCAGCACACCGAAGTGCTCGTAGCCCTGCTCCTCCAGCCAATCCAAGCAGCACCGAATGTCGACGACCGCCTGGCGGCAGGCTGAGAGGGTGCGGCCGATGTTGGCGCTGACGGCGTAGTCGGAGCGCTCCAGTTCTTGCGGGCGGCGAATGTCATGGTAGGGCAGGGAGAGCCGGAGCGCCGAAATCCCCATCTTGTTGAAGATGGCGCACAGCGAGTTATGGCTGAAGGCGTCGGCATTCCACTGCGGCATTACGATGATGGCCTGCCTGGGCCGCCGCGGATTTTTGTGAGCCGGCGCCGGATACCAGCGTGCGTTCGCCAGATTGTTTTCCGGATAGTGCGTCCGCTCCGGTGAGGTGAAGCGCAGGAACTGGGCCGGCGGAATCTTTCCCTCGGCTGCCTTCTGCTTGATCGCGGCAGCCTGGGCGAGGGTCTCCGGGCGCACGTTGGTGGGATACAACTCCGGATGCCGCTCTTCGAGGCGGAAATCCGTGGGCCGCTGGTAGCCGAAAAAGCTGTCGCTATGACGAATGAGGAACTGGTTGATGAGGACCAAAGCGGCCTCGGCGAGGGCGGGGTCAGCCGCAATCTCCGGGCCCGGCAACGCCTCTTCAAAGCCATTTTCGCGAAGGAACGGCTCAATCCATTCAAAGCCCCACTCCAGCGGGCGCACCACGCGATTCTCATCGCGCGTCGTCAGCCGCGTCTCCCACTCATACATCCAGTTTGCGTACTTTTGTGAATACATTGATATACCTCAATTTTACCTATGAAACAATTTACCTACAACAAAATGTGAAACTCAGCCCACATCAGAGGTACTCAATGAACGGGTACTCTTGGTTTTCGGCTCGGTTTCTTGACGGGTGCCCCACCCTCGCCGCGTTCTTTTTTTTGCGGCTAGGGTGGGATACTACGAATCTTATGGCGCGCAAGCGCCGCCTGCCCCACCGCAGGTGGCCCGCTTCAGGGCGAGATATTCCGCTCCGACCCATCCCAAAGTGAGCAGCGCAATCAGCGCGATGACCACCTGCGAGATCACGCAATAGAGGCACCAGGTCTGCAACGCAAATTCTTCAATGAAAGTCAGCCGCAGGGCAAAGCCCAGTCCAACCAGCGCAGCCAAAAAGACCAGCGCCCGCTGCCGCCAGAACGCCAGGCCGGCCAGCGCCAGGTAGCCGGCGATGCCGATGGCCGCCACGGGGATGCCCGTGACCACGGCAAACGGGCTGTGGTTCACGACGCCGCAATCCCACGTCTCGTTGATCGAGCAGGGCTGAGGATCGGTGCAGTAATGTACATGCAGAGCCAGTGCGGAGACCAACGCGCCGGCCAGGGCCAGGATTGCAATCAGATAACGCATCGTAATTTCGATGCTACCAGAGCCTCCGGCGCAAGCTACCATGAACCCATGGACCAGGGCGCAAATCCGTCACCGCAAAGCGAAGCCGGCCGCCGTGTAGCCTTCTTTGGAGGCAGTCGCGTAGCCTTTTTCGGAGGAAGTTTCGACCCGCCGCACCTGGGCCATCTGGGGGTGGCGCGGGCTGCTCGGGAGGCGCTCGGCCTTGACATTGTACTTTTTGCCCCGGTGGGCGCGCAGCCGCTCAAGCCGCAAGGTACGATGGCCTGCTTTGAAGATCGCCTGGCAATGACCCGGCTGGCGATTGCCGGCGAACCGGGTTTTGCCGTTTCGCTGGCTGATGCGCCCAAATCCTCGGGAGCTCCGAATTACACGCTGGAGACGCTGCTCGCGCTGCGCGCGGAGCTGCCTCCGGAGAGCACGCTCTATTGCCTGATGGGCGCCGACGCGCTTGCCACCCTCAGGCATTGGCATCGCGCCGCCGAGATTCCCTTTATAGCGCCGTTGATCGTCGCCTCGCGGCCCGGCCAGCGGATCGGCGACCTGATGGCCGCGTTGCCGAAAGGGCTTGTCGTGGACTCCCTGCCGCTATCGGAGCAGCCTGCGGAAGAAATCGAGCTGCGCCGCTGGATTCTCCGCAATCCTGCCGGAGAGCAAGCCCCGCTCTTCATACTTCCCGGCCTGGAAATCGAGATTAGCGCGTCAGAAATTCGTGAGCAGATGCTGATTCGGGAGCAGGCGTGTGCTTCCGCAGGAGCACCGCCGCCGGTACACGCGCTGCTTCCCGTTCCTGTTTCGGAGTACATTCGCGCCCACGGACTCTATCGCTGATTTGCCGCGGCCTTGCCGAGGGTCTACGATTAGGGTTGGAGAACCTTCCCACCGAATGACGACCGACACAAAGCAGCAAACCCGCCTCCTCGTACAAACCGCCGCCGCGGTTTGCATAGACAAAAAGGGTAAAGAGACCCGCATCCTCGAACTCGACCCCATCGACTCCGGCCTCTCCGACTTCTTCCTGGTCACCTCAGCTACGAACGACCGCCAGGCCATCGCCATAGCCGACGAGATCGAGCACAAGCTGAAGAAGGAGTTTGGCGTCTTTCCCAATTCAGTGGAAGGCCGCCGCAAGGGCGACTGGATTCTGCTTGACTATGTGGATTTTGTCGTCCATGTCTTCCTGACCGAGCGCCGCGCCTTTTATGACATCGAACGGCTGCGCAAGTCCGCGCGGCCTCTGACGCCGTCCGCGTTCGACGCCGAACTAAAGGCCGCGCTGGCCGAAAAGACCGTAGCCGCGCGCAAGAAAGCTACGGCAAAAGCCAAACCGGCTGCCGCCAAAGCTAAACCAGCCGCCGCAAAGGCCGCGCCCGCGCCTAAGAAGGCCGTCGCCAACAAGGCAGTGGCTAAGAAGGCTCCGGCTAAGAAGGCGGTTGTGAAGAAAGCCGTGGCAAAGAAAGCCTCTGCCCTGAAAGCTGCCGCGAAGAAGCGGACAGTTAAGAAGTCCTGACTCTTCCCGCTAACCGCACTCCGGCCGGAAAGGTGAAGGGGGCGGTGCTGCTCAGTTAGCAACAACAAACCAACCGCAGGTCCTTCGACTTCGTCGCGCTTCGCTCAGGATGACAGCGCGCTGGTTAGACTTGGGGTTTCACTGGACTCGGAAACCAACCGCGCCAGCCGGTTCTTGTAACTTGCAATAATAAATTCGCGGAAGAGCGGATGCGGCTCCAGCGGCTTGGATTTGAACTCCGGATGGAACTGGCAGCCCAGGAAGAACGGATGGCCGGGGAGTTCGACGATCTCGACATACGTCGCGTCGGGGGTCGTGCCGGTGAGGCTCAATCCGGCGCCGCTGAGCAGCGCTTCGTATTCACGGTTGAACTCATAGCGATGGCGATGGCGCTCGCTGATCTCGGTCGCGCCGCCGTAGGCCTTGGCGGCCAGCGAGCCTTCCTGCAGGACGCAGGCCCACGCGCCGAGTCTCATGGTCCCGCCCATCTCTTCGACGCCCAGCAGTTCGCGCAGCTTGTAGATGATGCGGTGTGGGCTGGCGGGGTTGAATTCAGTGGAGTTCGCGTCCTTCAATCCGCAGACGTTTCTCGCAAATTCAACGCAGGCGGTCTGCATTCCCAAACAAATTCCCAGATAAGGCACCTGCTTTTCGCGGGCATAGCGGATGGCGTTCAACATGCCCTCGATACCGCGCTTGCCAAAGCCGCCGGGAACCAAAATGCCGTCAAATCCTTCTAACTGCGATTCATAACTCCGGTCCTCGGGAAACTTCGATTCCAGGCCCTCGGCTTCGATCCAGGTAACTTCCAGCTTGAGATTCTGCGAGATCGCGCCGTGCGTCAGCGCCTCTTTCAGCGATTTGTAACTGTCCTCATACTCGACATACTTGCCGACGATGCCGATGTGGACCGTATCCTTCGGATGGTAGCAGCGATCAACCAGCGCCTTCCACTCTGTCAGATCAGCTTCCGGCGCTTCCTTGTGCAGGTACTTGAGGATGAGCGAGTCCACGCCTTCCTTGGCAAAGCAAAGCGGCACCTCGTAGATCGACGGCACGGTCAGCGCGCCAATCACGGCTTTCTCTTCGACGTTGCAGAAGAGGGCGATCTTCTTCTTCATCTCAATGCCCAGCGGACGCTCCGAGCGGCAGAGCAGTATGTCGGCCTGAATGCCAATCGAGAGCAGTTCCTTGACCGAGTGCTGCGTCGGCTTGGTCTTCAACTCTTGAGCAGCGGCAATCCACGGCACCAGAGTGAGGTGGATAAAGACAGTGTTTTCGCGGCCCAGCTCCTGGCGCATCTGGCGGATGGCCTCCAGAAAAGGTAGCGATTCGATATCGCCCACCGTGCCGCCGATCTCGATGATGGTCACGTCCGCGCCGTTGGCCGAGACCTTGCGCATCGCGTTCTTGATCTCGTTGGTCACGTGGGGGATGACCTGGACGGTCTTGCCGAGGTAGTCGCCGCGCCGCTCCTTGAGGATGATCTGCTCGTAGATGCGGCCGGTGGTGAGGTTGTTGTCGCGCGAGAGCGGCGCATGAGTGAAGCGCTCATAGTGGCCCAGATCAAGGTCGGTTTCGGCGCCGTCGTCGGTGACGAAGACCTCGCCGTGCTGGAAGGGCGACATGGTGCCGGGATCGACGTTGAGGTAGGGGTCGAACTTCATCATGTTGACGCGCAGGCCGCGGCTCTCAAGGAGGCAGCCGATGCTGGCGGCGGCCAGTCCCTTGCCGAGAGAGGAGACGACACCGCCCGTTACAAAGATGTACTTTGCAGACATAGCGTCCTCGAAATGAGATGGTTTTCAGGCCGGTGAGATGGGAAGGTTGGCACAATCAATTTTCCACGAAAATGGAGCTGGCCGCAAGCGGAAGAACGGG
>JBKQLG010000115.1:0-4022 GCA_052147235.1 Occallatibacter sp. | reverse complement strand
AAGCTCATCCAGCCGAACATCTGGCAGCCCGGAGACAAGAGCGATGCCATCCCCGACCTCCTCCACCCGGCCAATCTGTTCGGCATGCGGGCCGAGCGCGGCGCCGGCTAGCTTTGCGCGGGCGTGTTCGAGCCAGGCGTCCGCCCGGGTGTTAAGGTCGGTTGTCATGCGTGAGGTCAGCAAGGATTTGTGTGAGATCGGCACGCCATGAGTTTCTCACTGCGAGGTGGGGGCCGTGCAACTCCAGGCCGGCGATGAGGGCAGGATCCGCCTTGAAGACGATCAGCGGATGCGCGCCAAATGCATCGCTGATTCGCTCCCGATAACGTTCCTCATCAGCCGGCGCAAGGGGTGTCGCACTGATCGCTTCGAGCGCGACGCCGTTCGCCGCTACGGCCTGCCGCACCGGATCCGGCAAAGCCCGAATCTCCTTGAGAAGCCAGGACAGGAACGAGGCGCGCACCGCCGGGCCATCTAGACGGGCGGCTAAGCGTTCGGCGATTTCGACAGCAAGATGGCTTGCCCGCTCGGACCAGGCCTTGTCGGCCAGAGATTTCTCTTTCTCCATCACCGTCTTTACTTCTGCTAGCAAGGCTGCCGCCTCCTTTGCGGCCTCGCCCAGGCGCGCGGCCCTTGCCAGTTCCGCGGCTTCATGTGCCGCGGCCAGGATCGCCTCGCGTTCCCGCGCGAAGCCGGCGCGCGTCTGCTCGATCTTGGCGAGCGCTGCGATCGCCTGGCTGCGCTTGCCCTCCGCCTCATCCAGAATCTGCTGCGCCGTAGCGCGACGCTGTTCGATCATCGCCGCGACCGGCCGCCAGAAGAACCGCTCGAGCAGCCAGATGAGGATGACGACGTTGACGGTCTGGATGCCAAGCGTCCACCAATCGATGGTCATGGTGTCATTTCAGCAGCGGGTTGGCAAACAGCAGTAGCAACGCGATCACCAGGCAATAGATTGCCATGGTCTCGATCATGGCGAGACCGACGAAAAGCGTGCGCGCGATGGTATTCGCGGATTCCGGCTGGCGGGCAATGGCGTCCATGGCCGCAGCCACCGCACGCCCTTCGGCAAGCGCCGGGCCGATCGCCCCGAACGAGACCGCCACGGCGGCCGATATGATGCTGACGAAGGCTAACCAGTTCATGATGGGGGCGTCCTTTGGCTAGAGGTGTCCGGGGCGGCTTGTCCTTCTTCGTTGATGGCCCCGGCTATGAAGACCATCGCTAGAACCGCGAAGATATACGCCTGCACCGCCCCAGTCAGGAGATCGAGCGCCATCAGCGGGATCGGCACGAGAAGACCTGCGAGCGACAGGACGATGCCTATCACGAACACGCCGCTCATGACATTGCCGAACAGGCGGACGAGCAGCGAAAACGTGCGCGTGAGGCTCTCGACGAAATTGAGCGGGATCATGATCGGATTGGGCGTGGCAAAGGTGGCGAGATAGCCGCGCACGCCGCCCGCCCGAATACCGAACCAGATCACGGCGACGAAGACGAGGAGCGCGAGCGCGGCATCGGTCTCGAGATGCGCCGTCGGCGGTTCGACACCCGGCACCAGCGACGACCAGTTGGCGACGAATATGAAGGCGAATAAAGTGCCGACAAAGGCGCGGTAGGGGGCAGGCTCGACCCGCATCGTCGCACGGATCTGAGCGTCCACCGTGTCAACGATCAGTTCGAAGACCGTCTGGGCCGCCGACGGCACGAGTGATAGTCGGCGCGTGATGAGGATGCCGCCGAGGACCAGCACCACCATGATCGCCCAGGTGACCTCCACGCCCGCGGTGACCGGTACCGGACCCAAATGGAAAAGCGCGACGCTGGCGAGAGGCGAGGTCATGGTGCGGCCTCCCGGACCCTGCGCACGACCACGGAACGCGCGATGAGGACGCCGAGCGATATCATGAGCAGGGGTAGAGCACCCTCTAGGCTCGCCAGCGTCAGCAGACCCCCCAAGAGCGCGTAGCGGCCGATCATTAGAGCGATCGTCGTCGTTACGCGCCCGCCTCCAGTGAACCGGCAGGTGTTCCACCAAAGGCTGCGGAAATAGAGGAACCCGAGAACGATCCCGGCGGTGAGGTGTGCTGCGGAGCTGAGGAATATCATCCATGATGGCAGGCTATCGAATGAAAGAAAACTCATGCGCTCTTCATCCATTTCCAGGCGGACCAGCATCCGAGTGCCAGTCCGAGCATCAGAAGCGGTGCGGTCCAGAACAGTCCAGAGTTGAATGTTCGGTCTAGCCAGCGGCCGACGAAGATGCCGGTCAGCATGGGCACGACAATGATCCAGCCAAGTACACCGATCTGGGCGAGACGGCGCGCTACCGAGGGGTCGCCTTCGCGCTGCCAGCGCCGCTGGCGTTCGTCGCGTAGCCGGACCTCCTTCACCAGTGGATCCTCTTCGCCCGGCTCGGTCTCCGGCGTCGTCATGTGAAGATCCCCGGCCCGACACGGCCACCAGGACGAAGATGACGCATGATCTGCCGAATCGCGTTCAGTTGCAGGCGGGTGCTCTCGACATGTTCCGTCCGCTCCGTCTCGATATCGGCGCGGAAGCGGTTTAGAACCGTCATGTCGAGCGTCGCGAGGTCGTCGCCCTGGACCGCCTCGCGCGTCGCTATGGCGATGTCCCGCCCGGCGACGACGGAGAGGACGCCGCGGCGCACCGCGCAGTGGTGGCGGGTTCCATCGCTACTTTCCCAGCTTACGACAGAAATCGCGAGGCGGGTGAGAAAATCCGCATGCCGCGGCAGGATCCCGAAGCTGCCGGTGGCGTCTTCGGCGCGCAGCGCGAGCACCCCGTCCTCATCGACAACCACAAAGAGCGGCGTGATAATGCGCAACCTCATGACACGCCTTCCGTCTTGACGGCCGCAGCCTCCTTTTGGCGCGCTTCGTCCAGGGTTCCTATCATGTAGAGGGAACTTTCCGCCCAGTTGTCGGCCTCGCCGTCGAGGATGGCGCGGCAGCCCGCGAGCGTATCGGCGCGACGGACGCTGCGGCCCGGCGTACCGGTGAAGGCCTCCGTTACGGTGAAAGGTTGGCTGAGGAAACGCTGGAGCCGGCGGGCTCGCTTAACGATGAGCCGGTCGTTCGCACCGAGTTCCTCCACGCCAAGGAGAGCGATGATGTCTTTGAGGTCTTTGAAGCGAGCGAGTGCTTCGCGGGCGCGCTCGGCGATACGATAATGCTCCTCGCCCACCACAAGGGGGTCAAGCAGCATGGATGATGAGGCGAGCGGATCGACGGCTGGGTAGAAACCCTCGGCCGCTAGTGTGCGCGACAACATGATGATGCTGTCCATATGGCTTGAGATGGCCGTCACCGCCGGATCCGTGAAGTCGTCGGCCGGGACATAGACGGCCTGGATGGCCGTGACCGCAGCGCCGGCGACCGAAGCAATGCGCTCTTGCAATGAGGCCACTTCGGTGGCGAGCGTTGGCTGATAGCCAACGCGCGACGGCAGACGTCCCAGCAGGCTCGACACCTCGCTTCCGGCCTGGACGAAGCGGAACACATTGTCCATAAGGAGGAGCACGTTCTGATGCTTCTGGTCGCGGAAGTATTCCGCGATCGTCAGCGCGGTCAGCGGCACACGCCAGCGCGCCCCCGGCGGCTCGTTCATCTGTCCATAGACAAGCACCGTACGCGCGAGCACGCCGGAGCCCTGCATTTCGGTCAGGAGCTCATGGCCCTCGCGGGAGCGCTCGCCGACCCCGGCAAAGACGGAGATGCCCTGGTACTTCTCAACCATCGCATGGATGAGCTCCATCACCAGAACAGTCTTTCCGACACCAGCACCGCCGAACATCGCAGCCTTGCCGCCCTGTGCGAGTGGCGCGAGAAGATCGATCACCTTGATGCCAGTCTCGAAAACCGCGGTGGCCGCGGTCTCATCCTCAAGCGCAGGCGGTGGATTGTGGATACCACGTCGCGGGGTATCGGATGGCAAGGCAGGCCCGCGGTCGCGGACAGTGCCGACCACGTCGAGTAGGCGTCCCAGTATCGCGTCAC
>JBKQLG010000114.1:0-12755 GCA_052147235.1 Occallatibacter sp. | reverse complement strand
AGAAATCAAAGAATCACGTGCGGCTGGATCGCAGATATTCAGAAAAACTCACACTCCGTATGCCCGCGAAGGCAGTCGTGCTCGCGCAACCCAACTTTCAGAATCGTTTCTGGAACAGCATATGTCGGGCCGGCGGATGTGAAACCTGCCGGCCCTGGCGAAATTGACTGATGTGCAGGTAATTCGTTACCACACGGTTGCGTTAACGCTCCCACTGGCGCCACTGTATGCCTCTGTCCCGAGGATCTGATAGTTGAAATTACCCACTGTCATCCCGAGACTTCTCCAGTGGTTAAAGTGATTGCTGGTGGTGACGGTGTGGTTTGATCCGGTCCCAGCCCCGCCCCAATTATCCAGGTACTGTTCGAAGGTTGCAGTGCCTTGAATAGAAGGCTGGTTGACTTGCTGATGCTCGTAGGTGCTGTAGCTGTGCCCATCGCTGGAAACACTGCCCTTATACGTCGCATTCCCGGTATACAGCGAACCCAGCTCGCAGATGTAATATTCGACGAGCGGGTTTGTCAGCCACCCATAGATGGAGATGTTGTTGTAGCCGCTGGCGTAGCCGACATTGTAGCCGATGGTCTGAGCGCTGCCGGTGCTCCAGCCTTTGCCGCCGACCACATCATTGACGTGAGACCAGGAAATGGAGTAATTGCCGCCGCCGTACGGGCATGAAGAATTGAATGTCATGGTTGCCGACCCGCCGCTGGAATACAACGAATAGTAGTAGCCGCAATTGGTACCGGTTCCATTGTTGTATACGGTCTGGGCGTTTGCCGCCATGGTTACGCAACCCGCTAACGCAATGAGAGCGAAGAGGGCTACTAGTTGAATGCGTGACGAAATGAACCTCATTGAATCTCCTTTTCGTTATTGAGTTGAAGACATACGATTCCCGCAGGCGTCACCCACATTCCGGGGACGGGGATCGGCTATCATGGGAAACAGGCAGACAGGTAAGCCTCGCAACGCTAACCGCCAGTGGTAGATGTCAAGAAGAAACGAGGCGCGCGCAGAAAATAATTCATGAACTGCACACTGCCTGTGACGGGATTGAACGCTTTGCGAGTAAGCGAATTTCAAGACCAATGATTGTTCCTTTGACGAACTACAAGGGAATGTAAAGTAATTTCTGACCACGTTGCAAGGAAAAAATATCGATTTACTAAAAGGATTTAGTAGGAGAATTCGATGCATTTGTACTGTCTAAAACGATTAAGTATTCGAGTTAATCATTCTTGCATTTACTAAAAGGATTTAGTATTGGAGTTCGTCTCTATTGCGGTTGATCGACCGCATTTTTGATCAACTTTTCCACAGATTTGCCGGGTTTTCCACAGCATAAAGGAGCGGTCGGGCATTCAGGAGAGGCCGCGCGGCATTGACATAATCTCGTTTTCGCTTTGTTTTCTATAAGTTGCTGATGGTATTGGTGGGCGCTGCAGGATTTGAACCTGCGACTTCCACCGTGTGAAGGTGGCACTCTACCGCTGAGTTAAGCGCCCCTGGAAATCTCTGGCGAGGGCTGGCGACTGACGCCCCAGCAGGGCATCCCATGGGTTAGAGTAACACCAGCGGGGCTTTGCGGCCAATCCCCTGCGGGGTGCGGACCAGTCCGGGTCCCGGGACCGATCGAGAATGCGCAGGAGAGACCGATCCATCCGCCGTGCTGTCAGCTTTCCCTCTCATGGGGAGGCAGAGTTGCGTCCGCAGCCGGGATTCGGCGACCCCCTGCTGGCTGGTCAAGGCATGGCCGGAGATGAACTTGGAAGCACTGGCCTGAAGGCTACCGGCCTTTCCGCGGCGGTATTCGCGCCGCTGCTGGCCAGAACAGGCGGCAGCCGTTCCGGCTTGCCTGCAAAGCTCTCCGCCGACGAAGATTCCAACCCGGAAATTAATTTTTCTGCGCAACCTTCCGCTCCGGATGGGGTTCAAGAGGATATGGCTACGCTGGTCCTGGACAGACCGTCCCTGGGAGCGGCTCCAGCTGCATGGCTGGGCGGACGGGCGGGTTCGCCGGGCAACCAGGAGCCCGCGAGCGACGCAGAGATCATGAAACGCGCCGCAGCGGGCGACGAATCGGCGTTCAACTATCTGGCGGAAAAGTATCACCGCCCCATCCATCATTTTCTTTATCGGATGGTGCGCAACCAGGCGATAGCCGAAGAATTGGCGCAGGAGGTTTTTCTGCGCGTTTACCGCTCTCGCGAGAGCTACCGGGCCGAGGCCAAGTTCACTACCTGGCTCTACCGGATCGCCACCAACCTGGCGGTCAACCATGCGCGCGACACCAAACAAGAGCGGGCCGTGCAGAACGTCTATCTGGACGCCCCTGATGAGCAGACCGGCACGACGCCGGATGTGGCCTGCGATGAGCCCTCGGCGGAGCAGCGGTTGCTGCGCGAGGAGCGCATGAAGGCCATTCGCGCGCAGGTAATGGCGCTGCCCGAACGACAACGAATGGCCGTCGTGCTGCATAAGTACCAGGGGATGGACTATCGCGAGATCGGGCAAGTGCTGAAGTTGAGCGAGTCGGCGGTCAAGTCGCTGCTCTTCCGCGCCTACCAGACGCTGCGAGAGACGTTGAAGGAATTTGTTTGAGCGGACAGAGCCGGGCGAGTCCGGCGGGAAATGGGGTGGTTTCAATGGAACGGACCAAAAACAATTGCGCTGGAATGGACACGAAGCTGGCCAAACTGCTGCTCGATCCGGCTTCAGCGCAGCCCAAGGTTCTTGCCCATGTGGAGGGGTGCGAGGGTTGCCGCCGCGCGCTCGAAGAGCTAAGGGCGACGATGGCCTTGTTGGAGAGCTGGGAGGCTCCGGAGCCGAGCCCGTATTTCCTCACTCGGCTGGAGGCTCGGATGCGTGAAGAGCGCGCGGCCGAGCCGGCCGGCTGGTTTGCTGTGCTGCGCGCTCGCCTGGTCTACGGAACGGGAACGCATATTCGTCCGTTGGCTGCCATGGCGATGACTATTCTGCTGCTGGTGGGCGGCGGAGCCTATCTGGGCGTTACCGACTGGGACAAGCCGGCGGCCGTTCCGGAGCAGGCCGCGGTGGTGCATGACCTGCAGATCCTGGACAACAACGCGCAACTGCTGGATCAACTGGAGGCGATCTCCAGCAACAACGAGAACGGAGACTGATTTCTGAGCAAGCGAGGCCGGAGAGTGGTGATGAACAGGGCACACAACACGGGATGGACAGTCAGCGCGGCCTTGGCAGCCGTGATCCTATGTGCGCCCGCGGCCTGGGCTCACCACTTTGGCGCTCCTGCACCTCACTCCACACCCGCGCCGGCTGCGCGCGCCTCCGCTCCCGCCGCTCACTCTCCGCGGTCGCAGAATCAGGGCTGGCCGCAAGCCAACGCTCCGCAGCGCCCTGTTTACGGCTACCCCGCGCCCCGTCCCGCCGGCTCAACTCCCGCGTATCCGGGTCCACCCTATATGGGGCCAGGCTTTTCCCGCCCCGCGTATCGGGGCTATGCGCCGCCTGCCCAGCTGCCGCCCGGCCACTTGGGCGACTGGCTCAACCAGCACCGCAATTTGCCCGTCCAGGAGCAGGAGCGGATGCTGCGCAATGACCCCAGCTTCCACCGGCTGACTCCTGCCGACCAGCAGCGGGTGGTGCGGCAGTTGCATCAGGTCAGCCAGCTGACCGAGGAGCAGCGCCAGCGCCGCCTGGCCCGCGCCGAGATCATCGAGCGCCTCTCGCCCCAGGAGCAGATGCGCATCAACCTCTCCGCGCGCCGCTGGGTCGAACTGCCGCCGCAGCGTCAGGCAATCATGAAGAGCGCCTTCCGCGATCTGCGCACGCTCCCGCAGGACCAGCGCCAGACGGTGCTCAACTCCAGCCGCTACCAGGGCCTCTTCAGCCCCGAGGAGCGCGGCATCCTCGCCGACATGCTGCGCGTCGAACCATACCAGCCGGTGCGATAGAAAGCGCCGGTGGGCTCCCGCATTACTAGCTCTAGCTGGATGCCCCTGATCCAGATTTTAGGATTTTGCCGGGTGCCCCAGGTCTCGATTTTGAGACCTGGGATTCAGGTGGTCAGTCAGCGACCATGCTCTCACCCGGCAAGATCGGCCGCGTGCGCGGCAGCAGCCCCTGATAGGCAAACAAGCCCATCAGCGCCAGCGCGCCCACATACGCCCCCAGCTTTACCCAACTGGTCGTGCCGGTCACCGGCAGTGCTTTCCACAGAATCAGCAGCAGCGTCTGCGCCGCCGTGACCGCCCAGACCGAGCCGTAGAAGTAGCGCCGCTCCGTGCCTTCGCCCTTGGTGGATGGCCCTACGCGCGGCAGATTGCCTGTCAGCCCCAGCAGCAGGATCACCGCCGCCAGCGGAGGATAGCCATAGTTGTATATAGGCTTCATCTGCCAGCCGCCGCCTGCCGCGGCAACCATCAACCCCTCCAGGTTCAGCAGTGCATAGCTCAGCACCGCCGTCCACGCGAAGCTGTAGCAGACCTTGCGGTAGAGCGGATTAGGCCGGTCCTCATCGAAGCGCAGAATGTATGGCCCCGGCTCCGCGCCCGGCAGCCGCCCGCGCAGCGCGGCCACGCCGGTGCCGATCAGCACAGCGCCCAGCCACAGCGAATTGCCCAGGCTGAAGCCATGCGCAAAGAGTGTAAATGTCAGCGGTCCCGGCGCCAGAAAAAAGACAAAAATCCAGATCGGCCAATGCGCCAGCCGGTAGACGCGCGTATTCCGCGTGCGCATCTTACGCTCCTGCGCATACTCCACTTTCCCTCTGTATCCCATGCACACAAGCCTCGCAGAGCCGCCGCGCGCGCGTCAATCCGCCAAAAAATTTCAAAAGTTTTTACATCCAACTCTTGAGGATCGGCGTAAAATAAAACCATCCGGGCTGGCGAGCCGAAATCCCCGGCTTCCTCAAATCTGAAGCGGTTGCGCAAGCTTCCGAACTGTTCCCGCGAGGACCGCATCTGGGACACGCCATTCCATTGGCGGAGGTGGAAGCATGACTTTTAGCCTCACCGCATTCCTGGAAGAAGCGGGAGTCGGGCGAAAAGTCGTTCATTTACAGCCAAAGCAGCTCTTCTTTGCTCAGGGCAGTGTGGCGGATTCTATCTATTATCTGCGTTCGGGCCGCGCAAAACTCACCGTCCTTTCGCCGGAGGGCAAAGAGGCCACCGTGGCGCTTCTCTCCTCCGGGGATTTCATTGGCGAGGAGTCACTGGCCAGCGTGGGTGCGCTGCATATGGCCACGGCCACGGCCATTGTCGCCTGCACGACGCTCAAGATCGCGCGCGAGGAGATGATCCGTGTGATGCACGAGGAGCATTCCCTCTCCGACCTGTACTTGAAGTTCCTGCTCGCCCGGAGCATGAGAACGCAGGCCGACTTGGTCGATCAGCTTTTCAACTCCAGCGAGAAGCGGCTGGCCAGAATCCTCCTGCTGATGGCCGAATTCAGCGAGTCCAACGAACCGGCTCCGCTTCCTCCCATCACGCAGGAGGCTCTGGCGGAGATGATCGGCACCACCCGCTCCCGCGTCAGCTTCTTCATGAATCGCTTTCGCAAACTCGGCCTGATCGATTACAACGGCCGCATCTGGGTCCATAAGTCGTTGATCAATGTCATTCTGCACGATCAATTCACCGAGCATCCCGCCGAGAGCCTCGATGCCGGCGCCGCGCACGAGCGATAATTAGAGTACGAGGAAATAAACAAGCATTTTGAAACGACTCGCCATTCTCGGTTCCACCGGCTCCATCGGCCAGAGCACACTATCCATCGTCGAGCAGTTCCCTAATCGCTACTCGGTCGTTTCGCTGGCCTGCGGGCGCAACGTGGACGAGGCCTTCACGCAGGCCCTTCGTTGGCAGCCGCGTCTGGTCTCGCTGGCCACAGAAGAACTGGCCGCCGAACTCTCCGCCAAGCTCAAAGCGGATGGCGTCAGCGGCGTCGAGGCCGTTTATGGTACCGCGGGCACCGTCGCCTGCTCCACGCTGCCGGAGGCGGACTTTGTCGTCTCGGCGATCGTCGGCGTCGCCGGCCTGGAAGCTACTCACGCTGCGATTTTAGCCGGAAAGCCCGTCGGCCTGGCCAACAAGGAGTGCATGGTCGCCGCCGGCGAAATCCTCACCGCGGCGGCCCGCGAGCGCAACGTGCCGATCCTGCCCATCGACAGCGAGCACAACGCCGTCCATCAGTGCCTGCGCGTAGGCACGCACGCCGAGGTGAAGACCATCTGGCTGACAGCCTCCGGCGGGCCATTCCGCAAGCTGCCGCTGGCGGAGTTTGCCACCATCACTCCCGAACAGGCGCTCAAGCACCCCACCTGGGTGATGGGCCGCAGGATCACGATCGACTCGGCGACGATGTTAAACAAGGGCCTGGAAGTCATCGAGGCCTGCCGCCTCTTCGACGTGATGGCTCGCCAGGTGCGCGTCATCGTCCATCCCCAGTCCACCGTCCACTCGCTAGTGGAGTACGTGGACGGCTCCATCCTGGCGCAAATCTCCGTCACCGACATGCGCCTGCCCATTCTCTATGCGCTGGCCTGGCCGGAGCGGCCTCGCTCGACGCTGACCTTCGATCTGGCCACCTTGAGCCATCTGGACTTCGAGCAGCCCGATCTGGAGCGTTTCCCATGCCTGCGCCTGGCCTTTGCAGCCGCGGAAAAAGGCGGCGCGCACTGTATCGCCCTCAACGCCGCCGACGAGGTCGCGGTCGAAGCCTTCCTGGCTCGCCGCATTCCTTTCATGGGAATCCCGCGTACAATTGAAAGGGTGCTCGCAGCCACGCCCGAGGCGCATCCGGCCACCATTGCGGAAGTGCTTGCCGCGGACCGTAAGGCGCGCGAAACAGCAACTGCACTCATGGAACAATAGAGGTTATGGGCCGGGTTTCTGATCCCTGACCGCTGATCCCTGACCCCTGTTTTACTGAAGGAATCACCGCAAATCTATGCATGAATTTCTAGTCTCCGCACTCGCCTTTATCGTGCTGATCGCCGTCATGGTGGTGGTCCACGAGTTCGGCCACTTCACCGTCGCCAAGCTCTGCAAGGTCCGTGTCGAGGCCTTCTCTTTCGGTTTTGGGCCGCGCCTCTTCGGCTACAAGTACGGAGACACCGACTATAAGGTCTGCGCTCTGCCGCTAGGCGGCTTCGTCAAAATGGCCGGGGAAAACTTCGCCGAACTGAGCGACGCGGCCGCCGGAACGGCCACAGTCACGCCGATCGACGACCCCGGCGCGCTCACCGCCCATCCCCGCTGGCAGCAGATGCTGATCGGCGTGGCCGGTCCTGTCGCCAACTTCATCCTGGCCTTCGTGCTGATGTTCATCTACTACGGCTGGATCAACGAAGTCCCCGCTGTCGAAGTCAAAGATACGGCCGTCGAGTGGGTCATCCCCGGCTCGGCCGCGGCCCAGGCGGGCATTCAACCCGGCGACATCATCCGCCGCATTGCCAATGCCGACAATCCAGACTGGATTAAAGTCTTCGATAGCTTTCAATTGAACCCCAACCAGACGGTCCCGGTTACGGTGGAGCGCGGCGGAAAGACTTTGCAACTCGCCTTCCGCATTCCCGGTGAATTGAAAGCCGATGATGGGGGGGCTGGCTTAGCTGGAATGTTGCCTGAGTTTACCTCCGGTCCCATAGGCGTCGAGAAGGTCCAGCCGGGAACTCCAGCCGACCAGGCCGGCCTGCGCGCGGGAGACGGCATCCAGTCCGTCGATGGTCTCCCCTTCCATACCGTGATCACACTGCTGGCTTATATGCAGGAAGGACAGGGCAAGCCGATTTCGCTGGTAGTGGTGCGCAACGGCGTCGCTCTCGCGCCCATTGTGGTCCATCCGGCCAAGCTCGATTCCGCATACCGGCTTGGCTTCGTGCCAGTGGCGCCGCCTTATCGCAACGATCCACTGCCGCTGACCAGGGCGGTCAGCAAGTCCTCGCAATTCTGCGTAGATAACTCCACGCTCTTGGTGGAGGTTTTGCAACGCATCTTTGCCCGCAAAATTTCCGCCTCGAATAACCTGGCCGGTCCTCTGGGAATTGCCCGCGCCGCCGGCGATGCGGCAGAGACCAAGGGTTGGCTCTACAAGTTCAATCTGGCAGCCCAGATCAGCATCAGCCTGGGCATTATCAACCTGCTGCCCTTCCCGATTCTCGACGGCGGCATGATATTCTTCCTGCTGATCGAAAGCGTCCTGCGCCGCGAGATCAACAACAAGGTGAAGGAATACATCTACCAAGTGGCGTTCTTTATGATCGTGGCGCTTTTTGCATACCTCATCTTCAACGATGTCGCCAAACTGCCTTTCTTCACTCATTTGAAGCCGTGAGGGAGCCGTCCTAAGCTTGAAGAGTCCGTGCCCCACCCTCGCGCGTACTTGTTTTTGCGGATAGGGGTCCCCAGCGAGCGATTTCTATTCGCTTGGGCGATCTTGGGTGGGAAGCCATGATTTCGGCCCGGCATTGTTGATCATCTTCGAATCGAATCGAAACACTTCGAGCAGATAAAACCCGAAGAAACAGGTATAAATATAGATAAAATCGCGTTCCACGTGGAAAACTGGGTACAGATTTACGCCGCCGGGAGAGCCTGAATGTCCGTTACTACCGAAATCAGAGTACGCTACGCTGAGACTGACCAGATGAACGTCGTCTACTACGCCAACTACCTGGTCTGGTTTGAGGTGGGCCGCGTCGAATTACTGCGCAAGCTGGGTTTTTCTTACCGTCAACTGGAAGAAGAACACGGCTGCATCCTGCCGGTCATCGAGGCCACCTGCCGCTACCGCTCCCCCGCCCTCTACGACGACCAGATCCTCATCGAAACCCGCCCCGCCCTGCTGCGCGGCCCAGTCCTCAAATTCGCCTACCGCATCCTGCGCAAAGCCCAACAAGGCGCTGACCCAGCGCTACTGGCCGAAGGCGAAACCGTACATGTCGTCTGCGACAGCCAGATGAACAAAAAGCCCCTCCCCGCGCACTACGCCGCCGCCCTGCGCGCGATGATGGGACCGGCGAAAAAAGTGTAAAGATCTGGGTGCCCCACCCTCGCCGCGTTTTTGTTTTTGTGGCTAGGGTGGGAAACCACGCTATGCTATCTCCCATGGAAGTGATCTTCGTAGTACGTGAGATAGAAACGGGCGGCTACTCGGCGCACGCGCCGGGGCACTCAATTGTGGCGGAAGCCGAAACTTGGAACAACTGCGCGAAAAAACGCGCGTGGCGGCAGCATTGCACTTCAAGGATGCGCCGGCGCGTCCCACGCTCATCCGGCTGCAAATGGTCAAGGATGACGTGACTGCGGTCAACTCCGGCGATCCTGTGCGCGCGCATCCTTTCGAATCGTGGATTCAGGGGATGGAGCCTGCGCTCACCACCGCTCCTGAACTCGAAGGCGTGCTCGCCGAACTCTCCCGCAGCGAACCCATATTCCATCGCCCGGAGTTCGGAAGCACGAGAGCCGACTTCGCGCGGATGACGGCGGAGGATTACTGGGAGACCGGAGCCAGTGGCCGCCGCTACTCCAGGCAGGCTGTGCTGGATGGATTGGAGGAGCGCTTCTCCGTTCCTCACGAAGACGTATGGGAGACGATGGACTTCCATTGCCGCAGATTGAGCGAGGATACTTATCTGCTGACGTACACGCTGCTCCAGGACCATGCGCGGCTTACCAGGCGGGCCACCATTTGGAGGAATACCGCGGACGGCTGGAAGATTGTCTACCATCCGGGAACCATCGTCCAGGACGCTTGAAGCGAGAATGGCTCCTTCAGGCTAGCGATGAATCAGTCAGTGCCAGAATAGAGCGCCACCCCCGCAAGTCGGAGCATCAAAAAAATACCAAACTTGTCAATGACACTTGACATCTTGTGCCTCTTTGTGTAAAGTGAGGTTGTCGTAATGTAAAGGAGACCAACCATGAACTGCCTTACCAACAACCCTGCGGCTCGGCGATACTTTCGCCGCAATCTCATCACCATACTGCTGTACGCACTCTCGCTTGCCCTAAGTATATCGGTCTTTCTCCGCTACCATCCAACAGGCCCGCTGGCCTGGCTGCTGGCCGTACTTCCGGCACTGCCACTCACGGGCCTGCTGGCTATCTTTGGCCTTTACCTGGCCGAAGAGAAGGACGAGTTCCAGCGTTTCATCGGCGTCCAATCCATGCTATGGGGCATTGGGGGAACCTTAGCCGTAACGAACATCTGGGGCTTTCTGGAGAGCTTTGTCCATCTCCGGCACCTGAACCCGATTCTGGATGCTGTCATCTTCTGGATCTTTGTGGGCATCTCCGTCCCCGTGCTGCTGGCGAGGTACAGATGAAGAACCGGCTGCGGATACCCCGCACTGAACGGAGCTAGCCTCAGGACAATCTTTCACAGTTGAATGATCACAAGACAAAGGAGAACGATTATGGAAAGCCGCTTCAGCAGTCCCGCCAGAAACCGAGCCGAGGACCGAGTCCTCTTCATTGTCATGCCGTTAATCATCCTGGAACTCTTCCTTGCAGTCTTTGGATTTGGCTACCACCATTTTCAACCGACCGGGATGCTGGCGTTCCTTTACGCCATCCTGATCACGTTGCCAACCATTGCATTCATCGTCATCTACGGCTTGTACCTGGCCGAGGAGAAGGACGAGTTTCAGCGCACGGTTCTTGTCCAATCGATGCTCTGGGGTATTGGAGCGACCTTGATTTTTACCACATTCTGGGGATTGCTGGAGAATTCCAATCTCGTTCCACATCTGCCAATGTACTGGGCTCAAGTTCCGTTCTATCTCTTCACGGCCATTGCCACGGCGGTGAACCGCTGGAGGTACAGATGAAGAACCGGCTGCGTGTGTTGCGCGCGGAACGAAGCTGGTCGCAGGCGGATCTGGCCCAGCGGCTGGAGGTCTCGCGCCAGTCGGTCAACGCCATCGAGACGGGCAAGTACGATCCCAGCCTTCCGCTGGCCTTCAAACTGGCGCGCCTCTTTGAAACCACCATCGAGGCGATCTTCAGCGATGAAAACTGATACGGAATATTCAAACAGCGCCCTTCGCGGTGGACCTATACTGGCTTCATGCTGACACTCTCCGCCTCCGCGTCATCCCGTCTGTTTCTGTCATCCCTGGCCGCGGCCGGGCTGGTTTGCTTGCTGGTTCAGCCGCCCTCAGCCCGCGCCTGGGGCAATGGCGGCCATCGCCTGATCAACAAGCTGGCGGTCAGCTCCCTGCCCGCCGATGTGCCGGCCTTTCTGCGCACGCCCGAAGCCATCGCCGAGATCGAGTACCTGGGCCCCGAGCCGGACCGCTGGCGCTCGCCCGCAGAGCCGGAATTGTCGGCCGCACAAGCCCCCGAGCACTTCATCGACCTGGAGCCGGCCGATGCGCTGGGGCCCTTGCCGCATCGCCGCCTGGATTTCGAGGCCAGCGTCTTCGCCTCCGGTCAACGGCCAGAAAAAATAGGCCTCCAGCCCTGGGAGACCACCGAAGTCTGGGAGCGGCTGAAGGCCGCGATGCGCGAGTACCGCAAGCTGGCCGCGCGCCACGAGAACACCGGCCCCGTCGAGCAGGCGATCATTTTTTATGCCGGCTGGCTCGGCCACTACGTCGGCGACGGCTCGCAGCCGCTGCACACCACGATCCAGTACAACGGCTGGGTGGGACCGAATCCCCACGGCTACACCACCGGCCACCAGATTCACTGGAACTTCGAGGGGCCGTTTGTGGAGGCCAACATACACGAGCCTGAGGTGCGGGCTAAAATGACGCAGCCCCATGCCATCACCGGCGACATCTTTGACGCCTACGTCGCCTACCTGCGTCTGTCCAAGACCTATGTTGAAAAGGTCTATCAACTGGATAAGGCCGGAGGGTTTGTGGGCGCGGGATCGGCGGAGTCGCGGGAGTTTACTGCCGAACGGCTGGCAGCAGGGGCCAGCATGTTGCGCGACATGATTTATACCGCTTGGCTGGAGAGCGCCAAGCCGGTGCCCGATCCTTACGCGGGAAAGTAAGGGACGCCCAGATTTCCTGATATCTGAGAATCAGTCGACGGTCTCCGCCGCGGCCAGAGCGGGAACCCGGCGCAGCAGCACCGTCAGCACAGCGGTCATCAACGCCACGACTGGAATGGCGATCAGCAGCCAGGCCAGCAGCGCCTGGCCGGCCAGCCCGCCCATCCGCGAAATCATATCGAGTGGCGGCGCGTGCAGCAGCGCTCCGGCCTCGATGGCGCGTCCTGATCCAATGGCAAGGAGCCTCCCGCCCAGGCGCACAAATGGCACAATCAGCAGCAACTGCAACGGCATCGCCACGTAATTAGCAGCTTGAATAGCGGGCAGATTCAGCCGTAGCGCCAGCGCCAGCGCCGAGCACAACAGCGTCGGAATCCCCACCACCGGAATGCAGCCGATGGCGAATCCCAACGAGAGCGTCACTGCCAGCCGCTGGGGCGAGATGCCCTGACTCATCCACATGATGACCTTCCGCTGGATCGATTCGATGGATTTATCCATCAGGCTCATACTAGACGGTACGAGAAGCACAGCCGGATAGTTTCACCATGAATCTTTGGTAAACATGCCAAGATGGTCAACAACAGAAGAATAACAAGCAGAGAAACCCCGCAGACCACAGACGTGATTGCAGTTATGGCTGATTTTCTTCGATTTTTGTAGTCTCCACGAGCGCTGCGATTCTGGGCGCCAACCGCTGCAGCAGCCGGGCCAGCCTCTGCTCAACCTGGCGGCCGGCTGCGAAGACCTCCTGGTGGCTG
>JBKQLG010000113.1:0-9577 GCA_052147235.1 Occallatibacter sp. | reverse complement strand
GGCGGGCATTCCCCGGGTTGCGCTGCGCTTTACCCGGGGCTATTTTCAATCACCCCTCCGGGGTGAATTGTGTTGGCTGCGGTTTGCGGCACGGCTCAAGTCGTGCCCCAGGAAGAAACAAGCGTGGACCGGGAGGTCCACGCGACAGCCGGCCGGGAGGCCGGCGCTACAATTTTATGTCCGGCGCTACAGTTTCATGTCCGGCGCTACAATTTTATGTCCCGCAGTCGGTGACATCGGTGGACTACTGATACAAAGCGGCCCGCAACTCGTATAGAGCTGCGGGCAATCCCACCCTAGCCGCAAAAACAAATACGCGGCGAGGATGGGGCACCCAGTTGAGTTATACCTTGGCGGAGGTTAGCGCGCCTAAGTCGGCGGCTAACTTTTCGGTGGAGAAGGCTTCGATGATGTCGCCTTCCTTGACGTCGTTGAAGCCGCCGAGGCCGATGCCGCACTCCATGCCGTTGGCGACTTCGCGCACATCGTCTTTGACGCGCTTGAGAGAGCTGATCTTGCCCTTGAAGAGCTGCTCTCCGTCGCGCGTGATCTTGATCTCGGCATCGCGGCGGATGACGCCGTCCTGGACTCGGCAGCCGGCGATAACGCCAACCTTGGGAATGCGGAAGACCTGAAGGACTTCGGCGCGGCCCGCGTAGTTCTCCTTGAAGGTGGGGTCGAGGAGGCCGAGCATGGCCAGGCGCATCTCGTCCTGCAACTCGTAGATGATGGAGTGGAGGCGAATCTGGACGTTTTCCTGCTGGGCCAGCTCGGCTGCCTTGCGCTCCGGGCGAACGTTGAAGCCGATGATGATGGCGTTGGAGGCGGTGGCCAGAAGGACGTCGCTCTCGGTAATGGAGCCGACGCCGCTGTGGATGACCTTGACGCGCACCTTCTCGGTGGACATGAGGACCAGCGAATCGGCCAGCACTTCGACCGAGCCGGTGACGTCGCCCTTGATGATGAGGGGCAGGTCCTTGACGCCGGCGGTGCGAATCTGCTCGGCGAGGCCTTCGAGCGATACGCGGCTGCTCTTGGCGAGCTGGGCGTCGCGCTCCTTCATCTTGCGGTACTGGGCGATGCCCTTGGCCTTGTCGCGATCGGCAACGACCAGGAAGGTGTCGCCGGAGTCGGGCATGGCTTCGAGGCCGAGGACTTCGACGGGGGTGGAGGGTCCGGCTTCTTCGAGGGCGCGGCCGCGGTCGTCGAAGATGGCGCGGACCTTGCCGAAGGTGTTGCCGACTATGTAGGAGTCGTTGAGGCGGAGGGTTCCGTCCTGAACGAGTACGGTGGCGACAGCGCCGCGTCCGCGGTCGAGCTTGGCTTCCAGGACCGAGCCGACGGCCTTGCGGCCGGGAGTGGCCTTGGGAGCCTTGAGGTCGGAGACCAGGCAGATCATTTCCAGAAGCTCGTCGAGCTTGATGCGCTTTTTGGCGGAGACTTCGACGAAGACGGTGCCTTCGCCGCCGGCTGCCCACTCTTCGGGAACCAGGCCGCGGTCGGCGAGCTGCTTTTTGACGCGGTCTGGGTTGGCGTTGGGCTTGTCGATCTTGTTGATGGCAACGATGATGGGAACGGCGGCGGCCTTGGCGTGGTCGATGGCCTCGAGGGTCTGGGGCATGACGCCGTCGTCGGCGGCGACGACGATCACGACGATGTCGGTGACCTTTGCGCCGCGGGCTCTCATGCGGGTGAAGGCTTCGTGGCCGGGGGTGTCGAGGAAGACGATCTCGCGGCCGCTGGCGGGCGAGCCTTCCTTGGCGAACTTCACCTTGTAAGCGCCGATGTGCTGGGTGATGCCGCCGGCCTCGCCAGCCGCCACGTCGGTTTCGCGGATGGCGTCGAGCAGAGAGGTCTTGCCGTGATCGACATGGCCCATGACGGTGACGACGGGCGAACGGGGAACTTCGAGCTCGCCGGTGTTTTCGGCTTCGAGAACCTCTTCGATGGCCTGGTTGGCGATCTCTTCCTCGTAGCTGATAACGGTGGCGGCTGCGCCGAATTTGGCGGCTACGTCCTTGACCATCTCGGCGTCGAGGGACTGGTTGACGGTGACGAATATGCCGCTCATCAGCAGAGTGGCGATGAGGTCCTTGGCGCGGACTTCGAGCTTTTCAGCCAGATCCTTGACGCTGATACCCTCTGTGACGGTGATTTCGCGGGTGATGGGGAGCGGTTCACCGCCGTATTGCACCCCGCCATAGCGTGGCGGCGGCACAAAGCCCTTCATCGGGCCTTCCTTGGTTTTGGGATACTGCTGCTGGCGGCCGCCGCGGCCACGGGATGGGGCGCGCGCGGGGCGAGGAGGCGCCTCGCCGGTGGACGGGGCACTGCCGGGACGGGATGGACCGCCGGGACGCGCGCCAAATGCGGGGCGCGCGCCGAAAGCGGGATGCGCGCCGGGCGCTCCGGTTGCACTGACGCCGGCGTAGCCGCCGGGGGTAGTGCGGGTGGGATGCTTGGGACGCGGACCGCCGGCGGCCTGGCCCGAACCGGGAGGGCCGCCAGGTGTGCGTTGTGGGTACGAGCCGGGGCCTGTGGATGGCCGGTTGCGGTCGAAGATGGGCCTGCCGCGCTGAATACCTCCGGCGGCTGTTCCTGTGCTGGGCGAGGGCGGAAGATCAACGACCGGGGGCGCTGTGTAAACCGGACGGGGCCCGGTTTGCGGCATGACCATGCGCCGTGCAGGCAGTGATGGCGTGGGCGAAGGAGTGTGCGTATGCCCCTTGGCGCGGTGAGCGGGTTGATGAGCGGACGCGGGAGCAGCTTCGGTCTCAGGCGCGACGGCAGCGGCTTCGGCAACAGGCGTGGCAGCCATCACGGCAGCGGTTTCAGCTTCCGGGGTTACTGCAACCGGCGCAATCGGCTGTTCCTGCGGCTCGGAGATGGCGGCGGGCGCAAGGGCTTCCGGAGCTGCCATTGGAGTTGCGGTGGGTGGCTTGACGACGACGGGTTGCTCGGCAGCGCGCGGGGAGCCTTCGCGGACGACACGGGGCGTCGGAGGCTTGACCACTACGGCCACTACGGACGGCGCGACGGCGCCGGCAGGACGCGCTACGGCTGCTCCTGCCGGCGCCTTGGCAACCACGGCGCCGACGGGCGGACGGGTGGCAATGGCAGGCGGTGGGGAAGGCGGAGCGACAATAGGCGGCGCGGAACGGGGCTGGGGAACGATCTTGCGCGGCTCCGGGCGAGTGGGCGCGGCGATGGGCGGCGCGGCGGCAACAACCGGCGACGCCGACCGAGCCGGTGCTTGCGCAGGAGGCACAAGCGGCGGCCGTTGCGGCAAACGGCTCTGCCGCGCCTCTTGCTCTTCCTTCAGTTTGGCGGCCAGGACGGCCTTGGCCGCGTCGCCGGGCTTGGAGATATGCGAGAGATCAAACTTGGGCGTGATGCCCTGAGAGGCGCGAGAGGCCGGTGAGGCGGCCGGACCCGCGGGCCGCGTTCCGCGCTCAAAATGCGCGCGCACCTTGTCGGCCTCATAATCCTCCAGCGAACTGGAGTGGGTCTTGCCGGCAGCCAAGCCGAGTTCCGCCAAAATATCGAGAACCTGCCGGCTCTTGACTTCCATCTCGCGCGCGAGATCGTTAATACGAACCTTACTCATCCGCCTCTTTTCAAAGTGTGTTCCAAAGCCGTTAGTCGCTCATAGCACCCTCATGGCATTGGCTGTTCTGAAAACTTCGGTGATTGCCTGAAGGGGCTGGAAAGATGCGGCGCATACTAAGCGCCGCCCTCTTTGGCCGCCTCTTCGTCCGTGGTTGCGCTTGCGGTTTCAGTCTCTTCCAGCAGCGGTTCATCGGCGCTTTGAGCATCCTGCTCAAGCGCTTCTGTCGGCTGGTCCTGCAGAGTTTCGACCTCCGCCTCATCGGCGGGAGGCATATTCTCGACGGCCGCTTCGGCCTCAGTTCTGTACTCCTCTGCATCCTCTTCGGCAGCGGGGAGGTTCTCTTCTTCGGCGGCACGGACGTTCTCCGCTTCGGTGATGACCGAGGCGGCGTTTTCCGCTTCCGCTTCATCGGTCTCCACCACGGCTTCGGGTTCTTCTCTGGTGAAGGCCGATTCAGCGCCTTCGTCCTCGGCGTTCTCCGCTTCCTCACCTTCGGGCACGCGTCCTACTTCGCCCTCTTCAAACTGGCCGAAGTAGTGGCGTACGGCGATGCTGATCTTTTCCAGCGTCTTTTCGCCGATGCCGGGAATCTCCTCCAACTGCTCGGGAGTCATATCGGCAAGCGCTTCGACGGTGGTGATGCCGGCGGAGACCAGCTTTTGAATGATGCCGTCGCCCAGCTCCGTCACCTGTTCGATGGGCGTGGAGGGACCGCCGGAGAGAGCCTGCATCTGCTGCTCGACCTCCTGGCGTTTCTCCTCTTCGCTCTTGATGTCGATCTTCCAGCCGAGGAGCTTGGCGGCGAGGCGCACATTCTGGCCCTTTTTGCCGATGGCCAGCGAGAGTTGCGTGTCGTCCACAATGACTTCGAGCTGCTTGTCGGTGAGGTCGGCGATAGAGACGCGGCTGACCTTGGCCGGCTGCAACGCCTTCTCGGCGAAGGTGGTGATCTCGTCGGACCACTCGATGATGTCGATTTTTTCTCCGCGCAGTTCGCGGATGATGGACTGCACGCGCATGCCCTTCATGCCCACGCAGGCACCGACCGGGTCCACGTCCTTGTCGCGGGACTGGACGGCGATTTTGGTGCGCTCGCCGGCCTCGCGGGCGATGGCGCGAATGACCACGGTGGTGTCGTAGATTTCAGGAACCTCCGACTGAAAGAGGTTCTGCACCAGCTCCGGCGCGGCACGGGAGACGATGACCTGCGGCCCCTTGGCGGCGCGGTCCACCTTGAGCAGGACGACGCGGACGCGCTCGCCGATGGAGAACTGCTCGAGGCGGGATTGCTCTCTCTTGGGGCAGCGGGCTTCGGCCTTGCCCAGGTCGTAGATGATGTCCTGGCCCTCGATACGCTTGACGGTCGCGTTCAGGACTTCCTTTTCGCGGTGGGCGTACTCGTTGAAGACGGTGTCGCGCTCGGCCTCGCGAACCTTTTGGAAGATGACCTGCTTGGCGAGTTGAGCGGCGATGCGGCCCAGCGGCGTGGTGTCGCGATAGAAGCGCAGCTCGCTGCCCACTTCCACTTCGGGCGAGAGGGCCTGAGCTTCGGTGAGCGTGATCTGGTTCAGCGGATCCTCGCGGGGATCATCGTCGGCGACAACCGTCTTATAGATGTAGGCCGTGATCTGGCCGGTTTCCTTGTTCAGCTCGCCGCGCATATTCTCCTGCGTTTTGTAGAATTTGCGCGTGGCCAGGGCGATGGCCTCCTCGACGGCGCCGACAACGATGGCGGGATCAATGCTCTTTTCCTGGCTCAAGAGCTCGATACTCTGATACAAAACGCTGGCCATACTCTGCTTGCTCTCTCTGTTTCGCTTGCGGCGAATGTGTTCGGGCTTGCGCCGGTTCAGTTGATTGGTTTGAAGGGAAGAGCGCCAAACCCGCATTCCCTCAGGGGCTAAAGCCCAACATTTGTTTTGTTGCACTTACGGCACGACTAAAGTCGTGCCCTGACACTTCTTGCAACCCTGAATTCGTTGTTCCGCAGCCTGTAATACCCGTATTCTTCAGTTCCTTGGTCCATGATGTACGGGCTAAAGCCCGTACCCTTCAGTTCCAGCAATCGTCACAAACCTAAATCTTGCCATCATCACAAACCTAAATCTCCGGCACCAGTTGCGCCTTTTCGATGTTCACGAGCGCAATCTCTACCGTGCTTACGCCGGCCTTCCTCCACCCCAACGACGAAGACCTTTCGTTGGGGGCCCCGGACTTCTTCCACCCCAACGACGAGGACCTGTCGTTGGGGGCCCCGGACTTACGGCTCTTGCTGTTCTGCTTGACCGCGTTGAGGTCGAGCGTGATGGTTTCGCCGTCGCTGGCCGTCAGCCGTCCCTGCCAGTGGCGATTGTTGCGAACGGGCTCGAAGGTCTGCACCTTGACCAGTGAACCCGCAAAGCGTTGATAATCCTCCGGCCTGACCAGCTTTCGATCCAGCCCCGGAGAGCTGGCTTCGAGCGTGTACTCGGCGCCCGGAACCAGGTCTTCCACATCCAGCAGCACGCCGAAATCCCGGCTGAAGGCTGCGCAATCCTCGTGCGTGATGCCGGAGAGCTGCTCGACCTTGCGCTTGCCCGCCTGCGTCTCCTGAATCAGACGCTCAGGGAGGGGTTCGTTTCCCTCTCCAACCGCCCCGGCTTCGATGGCCGCCTTGAGTTTCGCCCGTCCCTCGGCGTTCTTCTCCAGAAAAATGCGAAGAACACGCTCTTTCGACGGGCCGGCCAATTCGATTTCCACCACGTCCAGCCCATGCGAGGCGGCCACGCGGCTTGCCGCCGATCGAATTTCTTCCATCTTGACTGCCATCGTTGCCTACGCAGCTTGCCTCGTTTCACGCCCAAAATCGAGGAAAATACCCCTAAAAACGGGGATTTTTTCCGCAAATAAAAAGTGGGCCATAAGCCCACTCATCTCTCCGCCAGCCGGTGCGGTCACGGCAATTCTGGCGGACAAACTCGTCTGCATTCTCAGCATAGGCCAAATTGCCAGGAATTTCAATGGGAAAGTGGAGAACAGGGATCAGGGATCAGCTGGGTTTTTCCGGTAGCCTGCTCCTTCCAAACGCGTGCCCTTTTTACATGATGCCACTGATCTGCAATTCTCTTTGCCATGAAACGGAAAGCTCTTCTGTGCACTATAGTTGTTGCTGTAGGAATAGTTTTCGGCGCATTTCTTCTCTCGCAGGCCGACGATTCCAACTAGCGGTGTTGGAAGAGGCGCTTACTGGCCGGAATGAAAGAGGAGATCGAGAAGATAATCTCCCCTTTTGCCGATGAAAGTGATATACCGGTTGCTCGGAGACATTTTGGCCAAGGGGATGCCGGCTGAAGTTTGGATGGTGGTCCAGCTGAATGAAGCGCACCTTCAAGCAACGCGTTCTTGTCACGCTCGCCGCTACCTTGTTGGCGGTGGCGTTCGGCTTGCTGGCTGGCTATTGGACCGGGCGGAAGATCGCGCTGCGGCAGGCCGCCAGCAGGTTGAGCCGCGAGGTGGCGCTGGCGCTCGATGAGAGCGAGGCTTTATCCCGCGATGCGCAATTTGCCGTCGTTGCGATGAACAATGCCCGGAATCCGGATTGCTCCGCCGAAGATATGCAGTTTCTCCACACTATCCTCTATCGTTCCTACCTGTTGAAGGAGATCGGCCGCCTTCACGGCAACAGGATCGCCTGTTCCACCAATCTGGAGCGCACACATTCTAGCGCCGAGTTGCCCAAACCGGACTCCATCGGCGAAGACGGTGTGAAGGTCTACCGTGATCCTCCCGGCTTCCGCCTGCCAGATGCGCCGGTCACCATCCTGCAGTACGGTGATTCCTACGTGGTTCTGAATATGCGAATCGGCAGCATGCGGGATTACGCTCCTGTCCACATCCTCACTACGGTTATCGGGCCTGCGCGGAGCCAGCCGGAAACGCCAGGCGGCTCATCCGCGCAGCCAACGCAGTTGCAGTTAACCCGCAATGGCGACTTCCGTGTTGGGCAGGTTCTTTACTCCACCCGTTGTTCAACCCTGAGTATGGATCGCGTCTGCCTGACAGCCTCACTTTCCATTTCCGAAGCGCTGCAGGCCGTCAACAGCGAACGGGAGGCCTACCTGGCTCTGGGTGGGACGGCCGGCGGTCTGCTGGGCTTCCTCGTCGCCCTCCTCTACCGGCGCAACCGCAGCCTGGATCATCAGCTGCGGCGTGCAATACAGAGAGATCGGTTGCGTGTGGTGTATCAGCCGATCGTGAACCTGGACAGCGGAGAAATCGTTGGGGCCGAGGCGCTGGCGCGCTGGAACGATGAGGAGGGCTTCGCGGTCGGCCCGGACGTCTTCGTCACAATTGCCGAGGATCGCGGCTTTGTGGGAGAGATCACGCGGCTGGTGGTGCGCCACGTCCTGCACGACTTTGCGGCGACACTGCGCGCCCATTCGGAATTCCGGATCAGCATCAACGTGGCCGCGGCGGACCTGGGCGATCCCCGCTTCCTGCCTATGCTGGAACAGTCCATGGATCGAGAGGGAGTTTCGGCCGCGAGCGTGGTGATCGAGATTACCGAGAGCTCCACCGCGTTGCACCAGGTGGCCATGGAGTCGATTCGCCATCTGCGCCGACTTGGCTACGGCGTCCATATCGACGACTTTGGCACCGGCTATTCCAGCCTCTCCTATCTGCAGGATCTTTCCGTGGACGCGATCAAGATCGACCGATCGTTTACCCGGGCCATCGGTACCAAGGCGGTGACGGTTTCGATTCTTCCGCAGATCCTCATCATGGCCGAGGCGCTGCACCTGCAAGTGATCGTGGAAGGGATCGAGACCAGCCAGCAGGCCGGCTATTTTTCCGGTGGGGCGAAGTCGATTCTCGGTCAGGGCTGGCTCTACGGACGCCCGGTTCCGATTATGGAGTTCCTTCGGATACTGGCCACCGCGAAGCTCAATTCCTTGAAGGACGGCAGCAGCAAGAAGGCCGGGGACCACGCAGCAGAAGGGATTTGAGATCTTGCAGGCCATGCGCTATAAGCTGATAAGCATGAGATGGCCGTTCCGCAATACGACAAACTGCGTTCTCTCTCCAAAACATTTTCGTTTTGCGCGGCGGAGCATGAGCTATGCGAATTGTGGCTGATGCGCCAGTAGACAATTGAGGATGTTATGAACCCGCAGGATGAAGTCGGAAAGGTTCAGGAACCGGGTCAGATGGAGATGCTGGCGCAGGCCTTCTGCGAGCAACTGATGGCCTGCCTGGATGAGTGCGCGCACGGGCGGCGGGGGCTGTTTTCCGATGTTGCGCTGCTGGGCGAAGACGGAAATAGCGCCTGGCCGGAGGCGGAGCGGCTGCGCGAACTGGCGGTGGCGTTGCAGGGGGTTCTTGCGCAGCAGGAGGAGCGGAACGCGCTGTGCGATGAGTTTCTCGACCTGTGCTCGATGCATGGCGAGAGCCATCCGGGCGAACGCAAGCTGGCGCGGGCGTTTTTGGAGCGGATTGAGCGGGGCGAGGTAGACACGCAGCCGGAAGGGAAGAATCGGCCATGGTGATTGCGCATGCATTTCTGGCGCTCATGGCCGGCTTTGCCGTGATGGTGGCGCTGGTAATGGGGCTGGCGGCGCTGGTCGCCCGATTCGTGCCGAGCTGGACGGGCTCGGAGGCCAAGCCGCAACCCTCGTATGCCTTCGTCAACCTGGGTTCTTCCTTCGTGGCGTCTGCGGCGGGTGGGTATGTGACCGCGTGGGTCGCCGCTGCCAACCCGCTGATTCATGTGCTGGCGCTGGGGATAGTGGTGCTGGCGCTGGCTGCGCTGAGCGCGCTGCAATCCAAGGGCAAGCAGCCGATCTGGATGCAGTTGGCGCTGGTGGCGATTTCGCCTATCGGCGTGCTGGCTGGCGGGCTGGCGCGGTTGAGGGTGCTGGGAATTCTGTAGGTCGCGCGCGAGCGGTCCTGCCTGGTACTGGCGATTGCGCTCAAGGCTCCGGTCTATAC
>JBKQLG010000112.1:0-4353 GCA_052147235.1 Occallatibacter sp. | reverse complement strand
GCCGAGCTGCTCAATCTCGCGCGCCCAGTAGTGTGCGCTCGCGCAAGCTTCCATCGCCACCAGGCACCGCGGCAGATTGGCGAGCAAGCCCAGCAGCTGCCGCCGCAAGAGCTGCTTTCGCAATACCGGCTTCCCGTTCGTGTCGCAGCCGTGAAGACAAAACACGTTCTTTGCCAGATCGATCCCGACCGTAGTAACCTGCATCTTCGCACCCTCCCTACTTCGATTGTTGGTGGTCGAACCTACCACCTTGGCCCACCGAGGCCGTTATCAGCAGGGAGCGATCCATCCCATCAGGTTCATCCCCGTATGCACAGCTCACTCAGAAAAGGAAATCCGGGTTTAGAAGTTGCCCAGGTTGAGATTCATAAAGGCCTGGTCGGTAACGGGTGTGCTACCCTTGATAATGAGCTTGCTCGGCTTTCCCTCGCTGTCGTAGATGATTTCATAGGTCAGATGGGTCCAGGAATCGAGCACGAACGGTATCCCATTTGCCTCGAGTGGAGCGGGCCCGTCCATCACCTGGAAATGCAGATGGGGTTCGGTGGAATTCCCCGAGTTACCAAGTTCACCGAGCGTATCTCCGGCATGAATCACTTGGCCCGGAGAGACTTTCAGCGTGCCAACAATCAGATGAGCATAAAACGCGTAAAAACCGCCGCCGATGTTTTCGACTACGTAGTTGCCTCCGATCGTTTTGATATTGATAGGCACGGCTGGCTCCAGCGGTTCGTTCTGAACCGGCCTGTTGTCAGGGATACCGTCCAACGTGGCGGCAACGACTCCGTCGGCAACCGCGTAGACCGGGCTCTTGTACGCAAAGTAGCTGCCATTGGAGTGCGGGTCGCCGCTATAAGTGTCGCCGTTGGTGCCAAGCTGCACCCAATCCACCGCATCCGCCTCGGGGTAGTAGGCCGTCCCGTCGAGTGCGATTAGGGTTCGCCGATGGATTGAATTGTCGGCCGGGCCGTTGGGAGTCCACCAGTTCGAACCGCGCAGCGGAGGGTCCAGCACCAGCGCTTTGATACTGCTCAGAGCCAGGTTGGGGCCCTGAAGCGTTTGCGGCGTCCCGATCGAATCGCCGCGTTCCACGTTCAGCGTGTTGCTGTATTCGGACGGTATGCAATCGCTTGCGCTGAAATCAAGGAACACAAACAGGACAGCGCTTTCACCGGCCTTGAGAATCGGTGTATGCGGATGGATTCTCTCCGGTCCCGGAGTTCCCGCGCTGATAAAAAGCGATGCCAAAGAATCTCCCGCGTAGTTCGTGCTAAAGTCCGGGCATGATTGGTCGGCGGAATTGACTGCGTAACCGATCAGCCGCAGCTCAAACGGTTGATAATTGGTGAGCAACAACTGATAGGTGACATGGATGCCGTCGTCTCCGGGAAAGGGAATCGCTGGGCCCGCGTATGGTGCAAAGCTCATGAAAAACGGTTTGGCGGGCGGTTGCGGCGTCGGTGTTGTTTGGCCGTTAGCTCCTCTGGAACATCCGATTGCCACGACCAATAACAGTGAAAAAGTGATTCCGTAGCTCTTCATGCCTCATCCTTCCCGAAATTCACGCCCGCATAGCCTGCGCGGCGCGACATCCGTTGCGTTGTTGGAATTGAGCGGCGGCTTGGTAGTCATTTAGGCAGCTTTTTGCCTTTTCAACTGGCGTATCATGATCAATCTTCACGTCATTCGCACGCAGCGCAACCACGACCTTCGGGATGGTGCGGCAGACTGCGGCGGCCCTTGCAAAGGCGCTGCCCATTTTCGATCCGAGTACGAACGATTCACCCCAGGATCGCGGCGCCACCCTGACAGCGCGATCCGGTTACTGGGCCACCTGCCGATCTTGGAACAGTGTTGCTTATTCACTGTACGTCGTCAGAACCTGTTGGACAAGTCAGCAACAGAATTAAGAGAGCGACTGTGTTGTTAGTCAAGTAGTCTGGCGCGTTACCCACAGGGTCCACAGGCTCTGGGATCGGATTAAGAATCCCGCCTGTGGAATTGTGGGTAACGCGTCGGTGGCTGCTCACGCGGGGCCGTCGCATATGACATTCCAACGAGTTCGATACTTGAGGATAGCATTGAGGATCGTGATGAGTTTGCGCATGCAGGCGACGAGCGCGACCTTTTTGGCTTTGCCGCGTTCCAGTAGACGGCGATAGAGGAGACGAAGAACCGGGTTGTAGCGAACGCCGACCAGGGTTCCCATGTAGAGAGCTGCGCGCAGATTCGCCCGTCCGCCCCATACCGTACGTCGGCCGCGCAACGTGCCGCTGTCGTGGTTGAGCGGAGCTACGCCGACCAGGGCGGCGATCTCGCGCCGGTTAAGCCGACCTAGTTCTGGCAACCCGGCAAGTAGGGTTGCACACAGCACCGGACCGACCCCAGGCACACTGCGAAGCAAGTCCTCCTGTTCGCGCCACAGCGGTGAGTTGCGCAGCATGCGATCGAGATCCCGATCACGCTCCTTAAGGCGTGCTTCGAGCCAGCGGATGTGCGCGCGGATCTCTCGGTGGAGTTCTCTCGGCACGGAGCCTAGTCGGTTGCGCTCAGCGGTCAGCATCTCGACCAGTTCGCGCCGGCGGGTAACCAACGCCTGTAGCTGGCGGGTCTGCTCATCCGGCAGCATGCGCAGCGGCGGTTTCATCCGCTCGGCGAACAAAGCCAACACTCTGGCATCGAGTGCATCGGTCTTGGCCAACTGTCCGTTGGCGCGTGCGAAGTCGCGCACCTGGCGAGGATTGACCACCGCCACGCGCAACTGTGCCGCCGCCAATTCCCCCACCAACACTGTCTCCAATCCGCCGCTGGCTTCCAACACAATAAGCTCAGGAGCGACCTTGCCTAGCCGCGCGACCAACTCGGCGATCCCACGCGTATCGTTGTTCGCACCGAACATCTCACCCGCAGGGGCCAGAGCCACGTCGAGCCGCGCCTTGCTCACATCGATTCCCACGAACACTTCCGCCTTGGTCATCGCTCCACACCTCCGCATAGGCCATGCCCTTCCTTGCACCATGCGGGCTCGCTCTCGGGCGGCCCCGGCGACTGTTCGGGCTTTGACCTGCTGATACGGGCGCGGCGACCCACGCTCTCTTACGGCCTCGCGGGGCCCAGGATTTTTCGGCCTGCCGCGCCCACGTCCTCTTTCATAGTGAACAGATGAATCCAAGATACAAGGGTTTTCGGCTCATCTTAACTGCAAGATGAGCGGAGATGAGATCGAAAGCGAAACGCATTCAGAAGAAGCGGAAAAGGCGGTGCGCGATATAAGGCGGGCGACCCGGCGGCACTTCTCGGCTGAGGACAAGATCCGGATCGTGCTTGCAGGCCTGCGCGGCGAGGATAGCGTGGCCGAGCTGTGCCGCAAGGAAGGGATCAACCAGAACCTTTACTATCGCTGGTCGAAGGACTTCCTGGAGGCGGGCAAGAAGCGGCTGGCCGGCGATACCGCGCGTGAAGCGAGCAGCGACGAGGTCAAAGGGTTGCGGGCCGAGAGCCATCAGCTGAAGGAACTGTTGGCCGAGCTGATGATGGAGAACCGCCTGCTTAAAAAAAGCGTGCTGGCGGATGGGGAGTCCGATACATGAGGTACGCCGCGGACGAGAAGCTGGAGATCATCCGGCTGGTCGAGCTGTCGTCGCTGCCGGTGCGGCGCACCCTGGACCAGCTCGGCATCCCGCGCTCCACCTTCTATTGCTGGTACGATCGCTATCGCACCAGCCAGGCTGAGGGCCTGCAGGATCGCCCGCCGGCGCCGCGGCGGGTGTGGAACAAACTCCCAGCTGCAGTTACCCAGGCGGTGCTCGAGCTTGCGCTCAAGGAGCCGCAGCTGTCACCCCGGGAGCTGGCGGTCTCGTTCGTCGACCGGCAGCAGTACTTCGTCTCGGAAGCCTCGGTTTACCGGCTCTTGAGGGCGCACGACCTGATCACCAGCCCGGCCTTCATCCTGCTCAAGGCCGCTGACCACTTCGTCCAGCCTACCACCGCGCCCAATCAGCTCTGGCAGACCGACTTCACCTACCTGCGGGTGATTGGCTGGGGCTGGTTCTATCTGTCGACCGTGCTCGACGACTTCTCGCGCTACATCCTGGCTTGGAAGCTGTGCACCACCATGACTGCCACCGACGTGTGTGTGGCGAATTGGCAATTCTAACAGAAGACCGAGCTGCTGCGCAGACTTGCGGAACGATCGGAGAGGGCTAAAGCTCGGCTCCCGATGAGGTTGCTGTTCATTCTGATCGCCCACCTGTTGGTCACTCTCGCGCGGCTCGCCGGTCCCGGCGGGGTTCGGGCGGTCGCTGCTGAATCGCTGGCCGTCAAACACCAGCTGCTGATCATGAAGCGCTCGCA
>JBKQLG010000111.1:0-6019 GCA_052147235.1 Occallatibacter sp. | reverse complement strand
GAGTGGAAAGAGCGACTCTGGCATATCGGGCAAAACGGCGACTGTATATTGAAAATATTCTTGCTAAACTGCCAATCATTCCATATACCGAGCAAACGGCACGTGAACACGCCCGTATTTGGGCATATCTCGAATCATCGGGCTGTATGATTGGCGATTACGATCTGATCGTTGCAGCCACAGCTATCGAAAGAGGCAGCGCCGTCGCCACCTTCAACGTGTGCCACTTCTCCGCTGTGAGGGGTCTTAAGGTTATCGAACCCAAGTAACGTCCGCCCCTCCCCGTACAATAAAACCATGTTGCGCGACCTCGCCCCGCTCTACAGCTATATGCGCCGCTACCGCTGGGGATACCTGTGGGGCACGCTCTCCTGCATCTGCACCAACACCATCTGGGTGCTCTTTCCGCTGGTGATCGAGAAGGCTGTGGATGCGATGGGGCATGGCGCTGCTCGCGGAACCATCCTGTTCTTCGCCTGTCTGCTGGTCGCCATCGCCCTCATCAAGGGCGTCTTTCTCTACGCGCAGCGCTGGATTCTCATCGGCATCTCGCGGGAGATCGAGTTCGATCTGCGCAACGATCTCTTCCGCAAGCTGGAGAAGCAGGACTCGGGCTTCTATCAACGCTATCGCACCGGCGACATCATGGCCCGGCTGACCAACGACCTGAATGCCGTGCGCATGCTGCTCGGCCCGGCGCTGATGTACAGCGCCAATACCGTCTTCTTCACCGTGGGCGCGCTGTTTTTTCTGCTGCGCATCAGCCCCTGGCTCACCCTCGTGGCGTGGGCGCCGATGCCGCTGGCCAGCATCCTGGTGCAGTACTTCGGCAGCCGCATTCATGACCGCTTTGAGCGTATCCAGGCCAGCTTCTCCGAGATCAGTTCGCAGGCCCAGGAGAACTACTCCGGCGCGCGGCTGGTTCGTGCCTTTGCCCGCGAAGAATCGCAGATCGGCCTCTTCGAGCGGCTCAACCGCCAGTACATTGCCCGCTCCCTTCGCCTGGTTCAGCTCATGGGGATGCTGTGGCCCACGCTGGAGTTCATCCTCGGCGTCTCGATGATCATTACCCTGCTGGCCGGCGGCCATCTGGTGGTCGCGCATCGCATCACGGTGGGCCAGTTTGTTGCCTTCAACACCTACATGATCATGCTCATCTGGCCCATCATCGCGGTGGGCTGGGTGGTGAATATCTACCAGCGCGGCACCGCCTCGGTGAAGCGCATCGACGAGCTTCTGCGCGCCGAGCCGCTGATCGACGATCGCGCCGCCGATCCCGCGATTCCAATGGACAGTATGTTGCGCGGGGAGATCGAATTCCGCGATTTGAATTTCAGCTATGGCGATATGCCCGTCCTGCAAGGTATCTCTCTCAAGGTTCCCGCCGGTTCCAGCCTGGCCATCGTCGGCCCCACAGGTTCGGGCAAATCCACGCTGGTCAACCTGATATCGAGAATGTACGAAGCGCCAGAAGGCTCACTGCTGATCGATGGCCGCCCGGTGCGCGACTATCCTCTGGCGGTGCTGCGGCGCAATATCGGCATGGTGCCCCAGGAGACCTTTCTTTTCAGCGCGACCATCCGCGAAAACCTGGCCTTTGGCGCGCCTGAATCTAACTCCGAAGCCCTGCTCGAAGCCGCCCAGGCAGCCCACATTCGCAAGGAGTTCGAGGAGTTTCCCCAGGGCTTTGAAACCATGGTGGGCGAGCGCGGCGTCACGCTAAGCGGCGGACAAAAGCAGCGCGCGGCCATCGCCCGCGCCCTGCTGTGCCGTCCGGCCATCCTCATCCTCGACGACGCGCTGGCCAGCGTGGACACCTACACGGAAGAGCGCATTCTGGGCGGCCTCGGCAGCTATACCTCCGCCTCGACCACTATTCTGATCTCCCATCGCGTCTCCACTGTGCGCAACGCCGATCAGATCGCCGTGCTCGATCACGGAAACATTGTGGAGTTGGGCCGGCACGACGAACTGCTCGCCCTTGATGGCTACTACGCCGGGCTCTATCAGAAGCAGCAACTGGAAGAAGAACTCACCGTCGCCGGATGATTGAGGCAGGGACCAGGTCTCTGACCGTCTGGTTATGTACGAGTAAAAATGTAGCGCCGGTCTCCTGACCGGCTGTAGTGCGAGCGTCCGCGCCCGCGCTTGTTCAGGAATCATTACCAATTCATGTGGTCTAATCACTAGTCTCTATTATTTACGCATTCAAATTAACCATCCATCTCTATTAAAAACGGGAAGCCCACGGCTTTTAAGCGCGCCGCCCATTCGAAGCCTCTCGCTCTGGAATCCTTGCGAATGTTACCCTGTTCATATCGTGCTTACGTCAACTTCAACCTGCGCCGCCTTTGCTGACCAGAAACACTGCAATTAAACTTCGGTGAGGCAAAGGGCGTGAAACAATCTCCGTTGTCGCGTAAGCTGTTTATTATCAATTGGCCCCGTAGCTCAGGTGGATAGAGCAGCAGTTTCCTAAACTGCGTGTCGGAAGTTCGAGTCTTCCCGGGGTCACCATTCCTTCTTTTGACTTTGCAGCCCATCCCGTTTATAAATATTGATGGCATGGAAGTCTCTTCCATACCATAGAGGCTGCTCCCCGAGTGGAGCAGCGCAACCTACCACGGCAATCGCCAGGATGCTCGGGAAGACGGTGAAACTCCGCCACTGCCCCGCAACTGTAAGCGCCCCTGCCAGCGGCCCGTTTCACCGGGTGCGGACAGGGAACCAGCCTGGGGCTATCCGCCAAAAGCGGAGAGCTCCCAAGTGAACCACTGCAGGCCGATCCTGGTCTGTGGGAAGGTGTCTGGAAAAGCGCAAGTCAGGAGACCGGTCCTCGCGCCCTTAACCCACTGCGTTCCGAGGGGAACGAAGGAGCCATCATGCCAGTTTCCGCGCCAAAGTTCACCTGCTGCTTCTACAATTTATCCATGCGCGCGCTGCCCCGCGTCCTCACTCTTCTACTGCTCGCCGCCTTCGCCGCCGTCTGCCCGGCTGCCTCCATCCGCGGCGTGGTCACCGACGCCTCCGGCGCCAAAGTCGCCGGAGCCAATGTGGTTTTAATCAGCGGCGGCAAAGCCGTCGGCACTACTGTCTCCACCGCCGACGGCAGCTTTCAGATCCTCACCGGCGTCGAGGGCCACTTTTTCCTGGTCGTCAACTCCCCAGGCTTTCGCCAGTTGGAGACGCCCAGCTTCTACGCCGGCCGGCTCGACTCGGTGGAGCGCAACGTGGTGCTCGAACCCCAGTGGGTGCGCGAGTCGATTGTGGTCACGGCCACCGGAACACCCACGCCGCAGCCGCAGACCAGCGAGGCTACCAGCGTTCTGGGCCCGCTTGACCTAGAGTTGCGCGACGACCTGACCAGCGCTCTGCGGCTGATGCCGGGCACGACCGTGGTGCAGGGCGGTCAGATGGGCGCGCAGAGCTCGCTGTTTATTCGCGGTGGCAACTCGGACGCCAACAAGATTCTCCTTGACGGCGTGAGCATCGATGATATGGGCGGGGGCTTCGACTTCGGGCCTCTCTCTACCACGGCCGTCGAGCGCGCCGAGGTCTATCGCGGCCCCGATTCAAACCTCTACGGCGCCGATGCCGGCAGTGGCGTCATCAGCCTCACTACCCCGCGCGGCACCACCCGCTATCCCTCGATCTTCATGCAGGCGGATGCCGGCAACCTCTCCACCTCGCGTGAAGAGCTGGAGGTTGCCGGCGCGCACAGCAAGCTGGATTACCTCGGCGCCTTCAGTTGGCTGCAAACCTCCAACGATCTGCCCAACGATGAGTACCATGTGGCCACGACAGCGGCCAACCTGGGCTACCAACTCAGCAGCGCCACGCAGCTTCGCGGCACGCTGCACTACGGCGTCGATGCCACCGGCGTTCCCAACGCCTGGGAGTTCTATCACATCGTAGACAGCGCCACGCAGAAGGATCAGGACCTATTCATCAGCGCCTCCATCGACAACCAGACCACGGAGGCCCTTCATAACTCGATTCGCTACGGGGCGACGCGCAAGCGCGAGCAGTATACGCAATGGGCGCAGGAGGGCGGCGGCGATTATGACGCTTACGGAGACAGCCTGGGCGAGTTATTGACGATCACCGGCGCCAACGGCTATTCCGTCACAGGCCAGGCGATTCAGGACTACGCCGGCGCCTATCCGAATGGCTATCAGCAAGTCTCCAATCGCGATCAGCTCACTTACCAGGGCGATTACAAGTTCACGCCGCACCTGATCGCGCTGATCGGCTTTCATTATGAAGATGAGCGAGCCACGCTGGCCGATCCCTCCTATGGCGAGAGCTATGCCGACGAGCGCACCAACTACGACTACCTGGCCAGCGTGCATGGCGACTATAAGAACCGCTTCTATTACACGCTGGGCGGCAGCCTGGAGCGCAATTCGCTCTTTGGAACCGATACATCGCCGCGAGCCGGAGTTTCCTATGAGGCGCTGCGCCCGCGCAAGAAAATCTTCAGCGGAACCCGCATCCTCTTCAACTATGGCGAAGGAGTGCGAGAGCCCAAGCTAACAGACAAGTTCTACTCGCTCTACTACAACCTGCCGACGATCGCGCAACAACTCCACGTCGGTCCCCTAGCCGCTCCCAACACAAGAACCTATGAAGGCGGCGTGGCGCAGGCCTTCTTTGGCGAGCGGCTGAACTTCCGCGCCAGCTACTTTCACAATGAGTTCGGCAAGGAGATCGAATCGGTTCCCGCGCCGTTTCTGCTAACGCTCTTTCCCAGCTTGACGGCAGCGGAGCTGGGTTCCTTCTACACGAACGATGCTGATCTGTCCTTCAACACCCAGGCCTTCCGCGCGCAGGGCGTCGAGACCACCGTGGAGAGCGGCGTCGGCAAGAACCTCTTCTTCCGCGGCGGCTATACCTATCTCGATGCTGTCGTGCAGCGCTCCTTCACCAGCGACAATGCGGCTTTGATCGGCGGCTATGCGCCCACCTACCCCGACGGTTGTTCTCTCGGCACTGCAAACTGCATCGCACTGGGCGCTTACTCGCCGCTGGTAGGCGCTCGTCCCTTTCGCCGCCCGCCGCACACCGGCTTCTTCACGGCCAGCTACGCCTCCCAGCGCATCGCTGGAGTCTTTACTTCGGCCTTTGCCAGCCGCAGCGACGACTCCACCTACCTTCTGGACGGCAATTACGGCAACTCGCTGCTGCTGCCCAACCGCAATCTCGACTGGGGCTACGCCAAGCTGGACCTGGGCGGCAGCTTCAAGCTGCTCTCATGGCTCAACGTTTACGCCCAGGCGGAGAACCTCACCGACAGCCGGCATATCGCCCCCATCGGCTATCCCAGCCTGCCCTTCAATCTCCGCACCGGCCTGCGTATCGAGTGGACCAAGGCCAACAGCCAGTGAGAGGGTTTCCTGCCCGCAAAGCGAGCCGTCATCCTGACCGCGGCGGAGCGCATTGCTATGAAAAAGCACAGCTTCAGAGCTTATCTGTAAATTGCGATATTTGTAGCGCAGTTCTCCAGACCTGCACTCACTGTCTCTGGCGGCTTGGAAGCCGCCAGTACAGCCGGTCTGGAAACCGGCGCTACAATTTGCGGATAGGCTCTTAGCTCCTGAGGGAGTGTATTTGAACAGCTACATTCCTTCGACAGTGAAAGCCGGACCCTGGGGGACGTTGCGTCGTCTGCATCGTCCATCCCGATATGTGTGTATTTTCTATTATACTTAAAGATGTTTTCATGAGATAAAACTAACTTTATCGAAAGGTTACCAAAGGGCACAAAAAAGTTTCTTTTTTTAATGTGAGGTGGTCCCGGTAGTTCGGACAGTTTTTACTTTTTCCTTAAGTGGAAGTTCTTGCTTTTGCTTTTAGGCTGCCAGTGTTTCTGGCAGGCGGTTGAAGTATACCTGATCGGGCGTAAGCGCTTTCAGGCTGGAGTGCGGGCGGATGGAGTTGTAGAACTCCAGGTAGCGGCCGATGGAAGTTCTGGCCTCGCTGACCGAGGCGTAGGCGTGCAGGTAGACCTCCTCGTACT
>JBKQLG010000110.1:0-7071 GCA_052147235.1 Occallatibacter sp. | reverse complement strand
CGGCGACGTGCCGGTGGTGGTTAAGAAACTGGTAGGGCATGTGGACAATTCCGCGTATCCGGCGATTGCCGTCAACATCGACTTGACGCTGACGACGCCGGCCAAGGCGAGCGGTCCGGTGCCGGTGATCATGGAGTTCGGCTTCGTTTTTCCCCCTGGCCGCCGCCCGCCGCCGCCACCCGCCGGTAGCGGGCCGCCGTGGCAGCAACAGGTGCTAGCCAAGGGGTGGGGCTATGCCATCCTGATCCCCGGCAGCGTGCAGGCCGACAACGGCGCGGGCCTGACTGAAGGCATCATCGGCCTGGTGAACAAGGGCCAGCCGCGCAAGCCGGACGATTGGGGCGCACTGCGCGCGTGGGCCTGGGGCGCCAGCCGCGCGCTCGATTACTTCGAGACCGACAACGCCGTGGATGCCAGGCGGGTGGGCATCGAAGGACTGTCGCGGTATGGCAAGGCGGCGCTGGTGACGATGGCTTACGACCAGCGTTTCGCCATCGGGTTCATCGCCTCATCGGGCGAGGGCGGGGCGAAGCTGCATCGCCGCAACTACGGCGAGATCGTGGAGAACCTGGCCGGGTCCGGCGAGTACCACTGGATGGCCGGTAATTTTTTGAAGTACGGCGCGGCCCAGGCTTCGTCCGGAAGCAAGAATGCCAGCGACTTGCCGGTGGACTCGAACGAATTGATTGCTCTGTGCGCGCCGCGACCGACCTTCATCAGCTATGGAGTCCCCGAAATGGGGGACGCAAAATGGCTCGACCATCAGGGCAGTTTCATGGCGACCGTGGCCGCGGGCGCTGTCTTCCGTCTATTGGGTGCGCAGGACCTCGGAGCGATCGAGGACTATCACATCGCGAAGATGCCGCCGGCAAATACCGGGCTTCTCAATGGCCAACTCGCATGGCGGCAGCATGACGCGGGCCACACCGATGCCCCGAACTGGAAGTACTTCATTCCCTGGGCCGACAGGTTCTTCGACTATCACCCAACACCGTGGGAACTTCCGGCCGATCAGCCGGTTTTTCGGACTGACGCAAACTCTCTCGTCGCGCATTCCCAGTTGCTCGGCAAGGCGAAGCAATCCGGGATCAACGTTTACTTCGAAGGCGACTCGATTACAAGAAGGTGGGGCGCCGTCGACTACCCGGATCTGCTCGCCAATTGGAAACAGAATTTCTTCGGTTGGAACGCGGCCGACTTTGGATGGGGCGCTGATCGAACCCAGAACATCCTATGGCGTTTAGAGAACGGCGAGTTGGACGGAGTTAACCCCAAAGTCGTCGTTCTGCTCGCCGGCACAAACAACCTTGGCAATCTATCGGCCGTAGGCGGAGCCCAGGCGAAAGCAGACGACGTTACGCGAGGTATTCAGGCGATTTTGCATGTCATCCGGGAGAAAGCGCCCGCGGCGACAATCATCGTGATGGGGATCTTCCCGAGGAACGACAATATGGCGCTCCGTCCAATCATCGACACGATCAACCGCAGTCTGTCGCAGTTCGCCGATGGGAAGAAGATTCGCTATCTGAACATTAACGACAAGCTGGCTGACGACGATGGAAGACTGCTCGACGGGATGATGAACGCAAAAGACAAACTCCATCCCACCGTGAAGGCATATCAAGTCTGGGCAGATGCGCTGAAACCGGTCCTCACGGAGTTGCTGGGGCCTCCCGCTGCCTTGGATCACGCCCCACCGCCGACGGGCGATCCCGCTGCCGCACACTGACCGAATCCGGCGGCACGCTTGACGCTAACTCCAGAATCTCCAGCGACACGGAGTTGGTCTGATGCCGGCTGACTGCGATAAATAATCGACCGCCCGCTTGGGGATAGCGTCCGGTTTTCCCGCCAGCCTCGCGCTACCAGCGTTGGGGAAAGAGCTTGCTCAACCTTTCCACCAGCGAGCCCACCGCCTCGTTTAATTCAGGAAGCCCGGGTGTGTCGTAGTCCACGTCGAGGGTTTCAAGGTCGCGGGTGACGTCCCTTACGAGCAGGGTCGCCATTTCCACTCGCTGGCGCATGACCTGCGGCATCAGCTTGTAGGGATCGTTCCCTTTCCCTTCCGACTCCAACCATTGCTGCACCGCTGCGCTGGCTTGCCGCGCCCGTTCGGCGGCGTTCCGGAAGTCCATGAGAACTTTCACATTGATCATTCCGGTCTTCACCGAATCTTGCAGGTTCCTGAGTTCTTCGTTGGTTTTTTTCAGGCGTGATGAAAGTTCCGGATCTTGCGGTGGAGTCTGGGCCATAACTGCGATTTCCTTCTGCGCCGGGCAGGCTTGGGATCTGCACAGCTGCTTGGTATAGCGTAATGTGATGCCTGACGATTGTCGATATTACTTGAGTACGAACCAGTGGCCTGGGATAGCTGGCCGCCGATCCAAAATCGTAGGGTCAGCGCGACCATGCTCAAAACCACGAGCCGGAGGCGCCACGCTTCACGGTTTTGCAGCGGCGGGCACGCCTAGATTGAATCGGTCCCGCAAAAACTTGGCCGCTTCGTCACGTTCCGGAGACGAAGTTTCAGGAGTGGAATTCAGGTACATTATGTACTGTTCGGCAGCGCCATCCGCATCGCCGCTCTGCGCCCGGTTTCGCGCTTCCTTCAGAGCGGCGGCCGGCAGCCCCGATGATTGTTCCCGGACAGCCTTGACCATGGCATTCCGGGCTTCAATCTCCAGATCGGCGAGAAACTGAGCCTCGTCCGGCTCGACACCCTGATTGGTAATTCCATCGGTATCTTCCGGGTTGACGTCCTGCACAACAACTGTGCTCTTGCGGTTGCCTTTGTGAACGTCGATAGGCTGGCCGACGCCATTGCCAGACCGGTCATTCAGGCGGACTGTGAGTTCGATGGACGCGCTGAGGTCAATCGTCTTTTTCGTGTAGTGATAAGGTTCAACAATCGCCTCGACGCGGTTCTGCTCGGTCGTCTCCACTTTGTTGCGCAAGTCGTCCGCATGCTTCTGGGCTCCCTGCACGGCGTCGTTCGCAGCCGCAACGATGTCCTTCTTTTTGTGTTGGGACTGGGCATCCGCCAGCGCGTGCTGGGCGGCGGCGAGTTGCTGTTGAGCGGACTCATAGTCACTCTCGGCTTGCAGCCATGCCGGATTCTTTACCTCGTGCGTGCCTGCACGGTATTTCGATTGCGGTGTCTCCAGATTTGCATTCTTGACCACCCGGTGGTCCAAGACTTCTCCGACCAGCATAAAGTTGGGCTGCACTGCGTCAGTGGCCTCTGCCGGCTTGCGCACAACTTCAATCGGCGCTCCGGAAGATTCCAGGCCGTTGGCTATGGCGTCCGCCAATTGCTCGGCGAATCCGGGGCTGTCGCTCCTCGAAGTCTGATCGCGGATCGTGATGCCGACCGAAACCCGGGCCCGGCGTTGATACAAGGAAGCGTACTGGGCCATCTGATCTTTGAGATTGTTGAGGTTCGTGACTCCGTAGCGTTGCGCCTCTTGGAGATAAAGCCATCCAACGCCGGCGCCCGATCCCGAAGGCTTTCCCAGATATCGATTGGCCTGGTCAACGTAGTTAGCGCTGATCTTGTTGGAAAGAAAGTCGCGCTTGAGAGTGATAGCCGGGTCGCCGCTGATTGAGCTGGCGCGATCCAGCAAAACGCAGGCTTCCCGCACTGCATCTTCGTCCGCGCGGCCTTTGATCGGAATGTGAGCTTCCTGAAGTTTCTGTGCGCGTCGCGGAGCCGCGCTCACATAGCTGCTGGCCAAGGCGGAAAGCTGCGATGCCACCAGGGCGCGCTGCTTGTCCGGCAAGTCGGCCAGCACGTTATACGCCTCCACAAACTGGCTCTTGGCAGCGTAATCGTCGCTCTCGAGCAGAGCAACGTTGGCCGCTTGCTGATCGTATTTCGCGCTGAGTTGGATCTTGGCGTCATTGAGGGCTGCGTCCGCTTCCTTGCTGTCGGGCCGGATGGTTGCCGCCTTCTGAAACTCCGCGATGGCCTGCTCCCAGTCTTGCCGGGCGGCCAGTTTTTGCCCGTTATCGAAGTGGTGCTTGTACGCCGCATTGACAACCGCATTCATGCGTGGGATTTCGGATGCAAAGGAGATGTAGGGTCTCAGCCAGTACAACGCATCGTCGTAGCGCGCAGACGTTGACAATGTTTCGGCAGTAGCGACAGTGGTTTCGAGTTTCTGTTCCTCGGCGGCGATTTCGCGGCGAAGATTGAGCACCGGCGCGTAGTCTGGCCGGACTTCCAACAACTGCTCCAGATGCACTCTCGCCGCAACCAGTTGCTGGTAGCCCGCAGCGTGGTTTTGCAGCGCCTTTTGAAACGCTTGGAGGCGCGCGCGGTCCGGTTCCAGCAGCTTATCGAGCTCTCGGCCAATGGCCTCCATCAGCTTGATGGCTGGGGCGTATCCGGCAGACGCCTGGTTCGCGGCTTGTGCCTCGACACTCGACCACCGCAGTATGGCAATGTCCTGCTTGCCAGCGCCGCTCGACTTTTGGTATTGCGCGAATGCAGCTTCTGCGTCCTGCTGGTGGATGCCCGCCATTGCGTTTCGCGCAGCGGCGATACGTCCGGAAGAGGAATGCCGGGCCAGGAAATCCTGCCAGTCTTTGACAGTGTTCGCCCGCTGTGCGCGTAGAAAGTCGGCAAATTCAACGTCCGGCGCGCTAACAAACACAAGTTGTACTCCGGGCTTCAAAGCGGGGATTGCGGCATCGGGAGCAGATGAAGAGACGGGAGTGCCCTGGAGCACAGCCTGCTCGGCGGCCTCGGCCGGCGTGAGTTCAGGTTTCTTGTCGAACTTGAGGTTGTTGGGGACTATGCAGAGTGTCTTGGCGCCGGCGGTCAAAGTGAGCACGCCGTCTGCCCCACGTTGCAGCGATGAGGCTCCGGTAATGGAGGTGCGAGGAAGCGCGTTGTAGCCGTTCTTGTCGAATCTCGAAACGCCGTCGCAGACGCGCACTTCGGTCTTGCCGTTCAGGGTCATTCCCACAAGCTGCACATATGCCGCGCCTTCGGTCCCATCAAACAACGCGACGACCGTGGCCGGAGCATCCTTGGCGAGAGCGGGAACCGAGCCGCCTATGACCACGAGCACAAGCCAGCAAAGGCGTCCGAATCCGACAAAAACCATGCCTTGGCGGCCAGGCACGCATAACCACGACATAATGGGTTTCCCCAACTTCATGACATAACCTGAAGGCTATTCTCTCGCGCCAGACGGTACCCCCGTTAGACTGGTCAAACCGTTAACACACCAAGGTAACGGGCGAGAATCCTGGTGCTGCGGCTATCATAGACCCTGTGGTGCCAGGCCTGAAGCACCTGCGTGTCCCCCCACGTGTCTGCGAGGCCAACTGGATTGCGATGGAATTATCGGGGTCTCCACAGAATCGCCGTGCGCAATACGATTCCCCTTCCGACCGGGAGGCCCTCGCCGGCGGTGTGTCGCTCTTCTTGCGCCTTTGGAGCTATGGCGGTCCATCGCAGCCGCCAAACGGCCTGGCTTTGGAACAGTATCCGGAGATCGCGGAGCCCGTTCGCAAGATCATTCTCGATGGCAAGGGAGCAATCGCTGAGCGCCGGCCCGAACTGTTCTCGGCCCACTTCGATAGCGCTTTGCACGCCCTGTTAGCGGCCAAGGCACTGCAGCGCCACTTCCTCAGTTTCCACCGGAAGGCGGAACCGCAGCAGGTAGTTCCTTCGATCCTGATTTACTGCACCAAAGATGAAAAAGCTCCCGGCGCCGACAGCACCGCTCCCGAGGACATGCTGGAGAACGTCACTTCGGCCCAAATCCTCGTCTCGAACAGCATTTATGAACAAGTCAAGAGCGTGCCCGGGCTTCAGTTCAATCACAAGCCGGTACGTGAAGCGGGAGAGACTTTCTGTCCCGAGGCGATCTACGAGTTACTCTGGACCGATGAATCAACCTACGGCCACCTGCGGCAGGCAACTCGCACCAGCCTCGACAACGTAGGCCGCTACCGCATCCAGGAAGAACTGGGCCGCGGCGCCATGGGGGCCGTCTATAAAGCCTATGACCGCATCATTGGCCGGACCGTCGCGCTCAAAACCATCTCCATTGATCGCAATAGTCCCGACCGCGATGAGTTGGTTGAGCGGCTCAAGCAGGAAGCCAAAGCCGCCGGAAAACTGGACCACCCCAATATCATCACCATCTATGACGTGGCGCAGGAGGACGACGTTGTTTACTTGAGCATGCAGTTCGTGGAAGGAAAGACGCTGCTCACGTTGCTGGCCGAAGAGGGTGTGCCTTCGCTGCCAACTTTAATTTCCTGGGTCGATCAGATTTCGAGTGCCGTCGGTTTTGCTCACGCCCACGGCGTGATTCACCGCGATCTCAAGCCGGCCAATCTCATGCTCACCAGCCAGGGCGTCATTAAGGTGCTGGATTTCGGTATAGCCAAAATCGAGAATGCCAGCCTAACGCAAACCGGGTTGGTGGTGGGCACTCCCAGCTACATGGCGCCTGAGCAGGTGTCGGGCAAAAAAGTTGACTTTCGCGCCGACATTTTCGCGCTGGGCTCGGTTTTCTATGAGCTTGTGACTCGTGAAAAACCCTTCCGCGGCGATGTCGCGACCATCCTTTATAAAATCATGGACGAGGATCCGGTAGCGCCATCGCTCATCAATCCGGCCCTTCCCGGCTCCATCGACGCCATCATCCGCAAAGCTCTGGCCAAGGATCCCAATGAACGCTTCCAGACCTGCGAGGAAATGCGCAATGCCTTCCTTGAACAATCCGCCTTGTTGAACATCACATCTGCGGCGGGAGGCCCTGGTGTTCGCGCAGTCGCCAAGCCAGCAACTGTCGCATCCGCTACCATTCCCAAATTCCTTCTCCAGTACAGTGCTCCGAAGCGATCGAGGCGCATCTGGCCGACTTTGGCATTGGGATTCGTGCTGGCAATCGTTGGCACCACGGGTTGGGCTTTCTACACCCGGTCGCTCACCGGTTCTTTCCCTCCGATGGTGAATAAGCTCGTGAGTACGTTCCATCGCCTGTTGCCGCCACCTTCCAACAGCGTGAAGCCTGAGGAAGCTGCCGGGCAGCAGCCCGGCGCCCGCAC
>JBKQLG010000109.1:0-8238 GCA_052147235.1 Occallatibacter sp. | reverse complement strand
CCGCTTCCTGCCCAGAATGCACATCCCCATCTCATATGCATTCTTGCCGACTGGATTCCATCTCTTTGCAGCGCTTCTCATGGGAATTACCGCCGGCTTCTGCGAGGAAGTCCTGTTTCGAGCTTTTCTTATGACCGAATTCGCCAGAGCGGGGCACAACAAAGTGACGCAGGTCATCATTCCGGGTCTTGCGTTCGGACTGTCCCATGCCGGCTACCTGAATCAAGGCTTTCTTCCCTGGCTAGGGATTGCGCTGCCCGTGGCGTTTTTGGGCATGATGTGGGGCATTGCGTATCTACTGGAACGCCGTAGCCTGGTTCCGGCCATTGTCGCTCATTTTTTGAACGATGCGACAGCTCTTCCCTGGATTATGTTCTTCGTGATTACTGCTCATTAGCGTTCCTCTGGAAGGGCCGATCGATTCAGATTTCTCGAAGTCAGGTTATTCCAGGCTACCCATGATCGAGTCCCCGGAACTTCTGAAGATGAACTGACTTTGCTGGTTGATGAATCACACTCAAGCAATCATGGGTCGCAGCAATAGTAGTGTCTTGCATGGTAGAAATGTAGATTAAGGTATCGTTGTATCACAGACGCCATGGAAAACTCCGTGAAAGTCCTGATTGTCGAAGACGAACCCCATGCGCTGATGGGGCTGGCGGAGTTGATCTCCGGGTGGGGCTACCGTACCGAGACCGCATGTGACGGCCTGGAAGGCTGGGAAAAGGCGCTGGCCTGGGATCCGGCCATCGTCGTGACCGACCTGAAGATGCCTCGGCTGGACGGCATCGGTCTGCTTGAAAAACTTACCGCCGAAGGCTCCGGCCTGAACGCCAACCTGGCCGTAGTGGTGCTCACCGCGATGGGTTCGATTCAACTGGCCGTGGACGCAATGAAGCTGGGCGCGTACGACTTTTTGCAGAAGCCGGTGGACGCGACCCGGCTCAAGACGATTCTGGCCAACGCCACGCGGCAGCGCGAGATCGCTATTGAGCTGGAAGTGGCGCGCCGGCGGCTGCGCGAGAGCGGCGTGCTGGGTGCGTTGGTGGGCAGTTCGCCGCCGATGCGCAAGATCTTCGGCCTGATCGAACAGATTGCGCCCTCCAATGTTTCGGTACTGATTACCGGCGAGAGCGGCACCGGCAAGGAACTGGTGGCGCGCACGCTGCACGATCTGAGCCCGCGCAGATCGCGGCCCTTTGTCGCGGTCAACTGCGCTGCGATTCCGGAGACGCTGATCGAGAGTGAAATCTTCGGCCACGAAAAAGGCGCTTTCACCGGCGCGGTGGAGCGGCGCATTGGCTGCTTCGAGCTGGCCAATGGTGGCACGCTGCTGCTGGACGAGATTAGCGAGATGCCGTCGGGGACGCAGGCCAAGCTGCTGCGCGTGCTGGAAGAGCGGAAGCTTCGCCGCCTGGGCGCACGCACCGAGCAGGATGTGGACGTGCGGGTCCTCTCCGCGACCAATCGCGATCCCAATCAGGCCGTCGCCCAGGGCCATCTGCGGACGGACCTCTTCTACCGGCTGAACGTCTTCAATGTCCATATGCCGCCCTTGCGTGAGCACATGGAGGATTTGCCGGCGATGGCCGAGGCGATGCTGGAGGAGATGAACCAGAAGCATGGCCGCCGCGTCTCCGGTATTGCTGCGTCGATGCTGGACCGGCTGATGGATTACGACTGGCCGGGAAACGGACGCGAGCTGCGCAACACCATCGAGAGGGCGGTGATTCTGGGCACGGATGGAGCGCCGCTGGATGCGGGCCACCTGCCCGCGGACTTCGGCAAGGCACAGAACCAGGCTGCACCGGCTTTCGACGCGAGCGTGGTGGGGGTGCGTGTTGGATCGACGGTGGATGAGGCCGAGCGGCTGCTGATTCTGCGCACGCTGGAAGCCACCGGGCAGAACAAGACGCGAGCCGCGGAGATCTTGGGCGTAAGCCCGAAGACCCTGCACAACAAGCTCAAGGAGTACAGCTAAGCCCACGAGGAATTTGAGGCCTGATTCATGCGCCTGAAGACCAAACTCGTTCTGGCGATCACCCTGCTGGTTTTTCTGATAGCCGGGCTGCTCTCGCTGGTCTACGTGAGCCAACTGCTCCATTCCGCCATACAACATTCCTACGACACAAATCGGCTGGTAGCCAACCAGGTGCGCTTCGCCTTGCAGAATGCGCTGGAGACCGGGCTCAAGAACCGCAAGGTCGATCCCGGCAATCCGGCCCAGTTGCGCAATCTGGCAGCCGAAGCGGTGCGCGACAACGAGGCGTTGCAGGCGGTGATTGATTCGGTCAACCGCTACTCGCTTACGGTCTATGACATCAACATCGGCGATAACCAATCCAGCACGCTTCTGAGCACTGTCCGCTAGAACCAGGACAAGCCTCTGCCGGCGCGTCCCGACTATAACCAACTGCTGGACGCCAATCCCCTTCAGTTGATGCAGGAGGTCTTCGGCCCGCCCAAGGTCTATGACGTAGTGGCTCCGCTGGAGCGCAATGGCCAGCCATTTGCCACAGTGCACGTAGGGGTGCGCACGACGTTTCTGCGCGCCGTCTATGAGCCTTGGCTTTCGGCGACTATCACGCTGATGGAGCTTGTGCTGGGCGCTGCTCTGATTGCGGCCTTCCTGCTGAGCAATCTGGCGCTGCGTCCGCTGGAAGACATCAGCCTGCAACTCGACTATTGGACCGCGGCCAGCGTGGCGGCCGATGAAGAGGAAAAGGCGGCCAAGGAGGATACGGCGGCTCGTGTCTCCAACAAGATTGACTTCATCGGCCAGCGCATGCGCGATGTGGAAGAGGTATTTTCCGCTTTGAAGGAGAATCTGGACCAGATTCTCGGCAATCTGCAGGACGGAATTCTGCTTTTCACCGGGGATGGGCGGGCGGTGCTGGTCTCCGAGTCAGCGCGGCGCTTCCTGGCCATTGATCGAGGAGCCATCCTGGGCCGGCACGTGCGCGAGATCTTCAACAGCTCAACGGTGCTGGGCCTGATGCTGCGCGAGGCCTTCGACGCGGGCACCACTCTGGCGCAGGTGGAGATTCGCACTGAGACGGGAAGACGCATTCAGGTCTCGCTGGATTTGATTCACGACGACCGGACAAGTCCGGGACTGGGCGCGCTGGTGACGCTGCACGATCTGGAGTCGGTCGTGGAGATCGAGTCGGAGCTGGAGCTCTCGCGACGCATGGCGGCGATCGGCCGGCTGACCTCCGGCGTGGGCCATGAAGTCAAAAATCCTATCAACGCCATCGTGGTGCATCTGGAGCTGCTGAAGGCCAAGCTGGGCGACGCCAGCGCTCCGGCAGTCCGTCATCTGGATGTGATCGACGCGGAGATTCACCGCCTGGACCGCGTGGTGCAGACGCTGGTGGATTTCTCCCGCCCGGTGGAGTTGCGACTCAGCGATCAGGATCTGCGGCCGGTTATCTCAGACGTGCTGGCGCTGGCCGCCGAAGAGCTTTCCACTCACAAGGTGACCCTGGTCAGCCGGTTGCCGTCTAAACCTCTGGTGGCCAAGATCGATGCGGATCTGCTGAAGCAGGCGGTGCTGAACGTGATTCAGAACGGCGCGCAGGCCATGCAGCAAGGCGGCCGGTTGGAGGTGGTTCTCGAAGAAGAGGGGAAAACGGCTGTTCTGCGCGTTTTAGACGAGGGTCCGGGCATTCCCGAGGATATTCGGGAAAAAATCTTCGACCTCTATTTCACTACCAAGAGCGGAGGCAGCGGAATCGGTTTGGCGATGACCTACCGAATTCTTCAGTTCCATCATGGCAGTGTGGAAGTACAATCTAAAACAGAACGTGGCGCGGAATTCCTGTTGCGAATTCCTCTTGCCCCCACGGAATGGGGACGCCGGCATCTTCCGCCGGCGAGTACTGAAAGCGAGAAAGGGCTTGCGGGATGAAATTGCCTGCCAAGAGTGCTGTGTGGTTGCTGCCGTTGTTGCTGACGGCGTGCATTCACAAGACCGATCAAGCACAAGTTGAACCGCTCGCGCCGCCCATCGAAGATGTGCCTCCACCCAAGCCTGTGCCGTCGCCCACCGAACTGCCGCCACCGGTCATCACCGTTCCCAACCAGGCTCCCACGCCCAAAACCAATCCCAACCCGCAACCGCAGCAGGAGCCTCCCAAGCCGCCGGTCAAGCACCGGAAGCCTGTGGCGAACAGCACGCAGCAGACGGCCATCGAAAGCCCCGAAGTCAGCGCCATCGGCCAGCTATCCTCGGGTGATCCCTCCGACCTGCGGCAACAAACAGTCAATTCCATCGCAGCCACGGAGCGCGGACTGAACCGCATCACCCGCCCACTCAACGACCAAGAGCAGAAGACGGCCGCGCAGATCAGGGAGTTCCTGAAGGAAGCCAAGGCCGCGCTGGACTCCGGCGATGTGGATGGAGCGCACACGCTGACCGCCAAAGCCAGGGTGCTGTTGGGCGAGCTGAGCCGGTAGTTCTGCAGGGACTAAGGGACGTAGGGACTAGGAACGTAGGACTAGGGACGTAGGACTAGGGGCGTAGGGACTTCATTAGCGCACCCAGGATACGACCCACCTCACTGCACAATTCTTCCGTTGTTTGCAGCATTGGTTCGGAGCCGAGGCCCAGTGCCTTCGAAATAACAATTTGCGTTTCTACCTCCGAATTGGATCCGCGAGCGTGGCCCAGGAATTGAAGATACTCTCCCTTGGATGAGCGGCCATACCCTTCCGCGATATTGCTGGCAACTGAGACGGCTGCTCTACGCATTTGACTGGTGAGGCCAAATCGCTCAGAATCCGGAAAAGAGGAAGTGAGCTGATAGATAGCTATCGTCAATTCAATGGAGCGTTGCCAAGCAGCTAGATTCCGGAACGATTCGCCCATGGTTCCCTCCTTGTACAATATTTCCCTGCCGCAGTAGTCCCTAGTCCCTTAGTCCCTAGTCCCTTCCCTTTACCGCTCGCCCCAACTCAACTTGCTGCGCAGCGCCTCGAAGAAGCCGCCCTCGCTCATGCGGATGAGGTTGACGGTGTGCGAGGATCTCCGGCAGCGGAGTTCATCGCCCATCCGCAGCTCGACAGCCTTCTGGCCATCCACGGTGAGCAGCGCCGGATTGGCGACGCCCTCGACGCGGACAGCGAGCAAGGCGTCGCCGCGGACCACGATGGGCCGCAGGGTAAGCAGATGAGGGCAGATGGGTGTGACCACCAACGCGTCCACGCTGGGCGTCAGGATTGGGCCGTTGGCTGCCAGAGTATACGCAGTGGACCCGGTGGGGGTGGAGACGATGACGCCATCGGCGCGGAAGCGAGCCACGCTCTTGCCGTCCAGTTCGACGGCGAAGTCGCCCATGCGGGCAATGTCGCCCTTGGAGACGACGGCCTCGTTCAGCGCCTCGTAGACGGAGTGCATCGCTCCTCCGCGCCACAGTTCGGCGCACAGCATGGCGCGTACATCGATGTCGTGGCAGCCGCCGTGCCAGCACTCCAGCGCAGGGTAGAGTTCGGCCAGGCGAACCTCGGTAAGGAAGCCTAGAAACCCCAGATTTACTCCGAGGATGGGCGTGCCGGTCGAGGCAAATATGGACGCAACGGAAAGGAGGGTTCCGTCGCCGCCCAGCACGATCACCAGCGCCGGCGCCTGCGCAGGCATTGCCGTGCGATCGACAGCCGGCGCTTCCGTGGTGTACTGCCCGCCCTCCAGGTCCAGCAGCGGCTGATAGCCGTGCTGGCGCAGCCAGACGATCAGCTCCGGCAACAGCCGGAGCAGTTCTTGCTTCTCCGATTTGCAGACAATCGCTACGCGTACCATGCGGCTTTAGTGTAACGGAACTCCTGCGGTGGGGCCAACCAGGCACCGCCGAAGCCAAGAAAATTTGCGCAACCAAATTGGGTAAACCAGGGTATATTAGCTACGCACCCAACACCCGGTGCAAATTCCCGACTTTGTGGCGAGCCGGCGTTAGTGATGCAGCGTTCGGGCGTGACTTGGCCGTCAACCAATGATCGTGTATGCTGCATAGATATTGGGAAATGCATTCCGAGGAGAGCGGGCGATGCGCAAAATCTGGAGCGGGATTATTACCGCGGTATTCTTTTCATTTACAGTCCAAGCTCAAGAGGTTTTGCCATCCGAAATCTCCTCTGCCTACGCTGCGAGCTTAGCAGCCATGCAGTCTTCCAAGACACCGCAGGACATCAATCGAATGATAGAGGCCATGGATTCTCCAGATTGGGTCAGTGTGGCGCCTACCGGAGAGAAGACCTCTCGCGATCAAGCAGAGAAGCAACTTCTGGGGTTATTGTCGATACCGGTGGGTCAGAGACCTACTCCTCTGCAAAAGATCATCTATGTGAGCGAGCCGGGACCACGCGTCCTCGTCGTTTATTGGGTTTATCGAAACACTGACGAGGGACCTGTGGGATCGATGGTACGCGACACATGGATGCAAAATCGAGATGGATGGCGTCGCACACTCCATGAGAAACTGTTTCCCGACCGGCCACTAAAGCTCCCTTGATGCCGCACCGCGGCACCTCTTTTGTTTCTTAAATGGAAACAAGATGGAGATTGAAAATAAAGCGATTAGTTATCTGAAGTGTATTGTTTCCTCCGCAACTTTACCTTCCGGCGGATTTGCGGGTTCAAGCTTAGGCCGCCGCGCATAGAGCAGAAACTCACGGTTGCCCTCCATGCCGGTGATCGGCGACTGAATCGTATCCACCACCTCCCAGCCCAGCGAGCGGAGGCAATCGGCGACCTTGTCGATGGCCAGCTGGTGCGCTTCGGAGTCGCGAACGATTCCTCCCTTGCCCACATGCTCGCGCCCGGCCTCAAACTGCGGCTTGACCAGAATGACCGCTTCAGTGAGCGACGGCGCGGCGGCGAAGACCGGCTCCAGTAGCAGCGTGGCGGAGATGAAGGATACGTCCATCACCAGCAAGGTTAGTTCAGGACTTCCCTGCCCTGTCTTTAACGACTCTGGCTCAAGCAGGCGCGCGTTGGTTCGTTCCAGCAGGCGGACGCGCGGGTCGAGGCGCAGCTTCATGGCGATCTGGCCGAAGCCGGTGTCGATGGCGGTGACGTGAACGGCGCCGTGCTGCAAGAGGCAATCCGTAAAGCCGCCGGTCGAAGCGCCCACGTCCAGGCAGGCGCGGCCCTGGACGGAGATGGGCCAGTGAGCAAGCGCCGCGGCCAACTTGATGCCGCCGCGGCTGACGTAGGGCTGATCCTCGCCTAGCAGGCGAATGGGAGCCTCGACGGGAACGGCCACGCCCGGTTTTTCCACCTTTTGTTCGCGGACCAGAACCCGCCCAGCCAGAATCATTGCGCGCGCCCGTTCGCGGCTGGGGACAAGTCCCCGCTCGACCAGCAGAAGGTCCACGCGCATTTTTGTGCTGGCAGCCATCCCTTCCATCGTTTCACACACACCAACTGATACCGCCTGGCAGCCGTCAAATCGGGCACAAAAACAGCCAAATAAGCCTTCCCTCGCGGAAAGACCCTACTTGGCTGACTTGCGCTTCATGCGCTCAAACGAACGCTCTACGGCAAGGCCTGACAAGCAGCAAGCGATGCTGTGGCCGCGGCGTCCGGCAGGTTGCAGGGCTGGCCATAACCGGGAAGCCGGCTCACGTCGTTGTTGTTTCCGCTCGTGCCGTTCTGTGTGCTCACGCGCACATCCACGAGGTTGCCCTGCATCAGCAGGGTGGTATCTATAACGTCCTGGTCGGTGCGGATCAGGGTAAGGACATCGCTGTCCGGCGAGGCCGCATAGACCTTGCCCTGGGTCGAATTCTGGGTTGAAACCACGGTACGCGGATGGCCCGAGACGGGTAGCGTCTTTTCCACGGTGTGGGAGCTGAGGTTCACGGTGGTCACCGTTTGGTCGGTCTGGTTAGCGGTATAGGCGCGACTGCCATCGTAGAGAACGGTCACGCTGGCTGGATTGTTGCCTACCGGAACCGTGTAGGTAGTTCCGAATGTTGGACTGTCGTTGCCGTACTCGTCCAGGCTCACATCGATGATGCTGATGGAGTTGCCGTCGTAGTTGGCCACGATGAGCTGGTTGGTCGCCGTGTTGTACTCGGCATAGACCGGGCCGGAGCCGTGCGGCAGTTGCAGGGTGCCGTTCGGTGGGCAGTTGATGGGCTGCCCATCCTGGTTTACCGCCGGACAATTGTCGTCCAGGGCATTATTCTGCGTATTGATCACGGTGATGCTGTCGCTGCCCCGGTTGAGCACGAAAAGCC
>JBKQLG010000108.1:0-4633 GCA_052147235.1 Occallatibacter sp. | reverse complement strand
GGATCGTCCATCTCGGCATGACCGGCAAGCTGCTGGTTACCACTCCCGATACTCCTCTCGCGCCCCACACCCACGTCCGGTTGAGCCTGGCCAGCGGTCGGGAGCTGCGCTTTGTGGATCCGCGACGATTCGGGCGGCTGGAGTTCCGCGACCTGAGCCGCAGCTCCAGCTTCAGCGCGGCGGGAGCCGACCCACTGACCGTGAGGGCGAGGGAGTTTGTTGCGCTATTCCGCCATCGAAAGCTGCCCATCAAGGCGGCCCTGCTCAACCAGAAGCTGCTCTCTGGGGTGGGCAACATCTATGCCGACGAGAGCCTTTTTCGCGCCGGCATTCGTCCACGCCGGCCCTCTGGCCGGCTGACCAGGGCCGAACTCGAAGGTCTGCGGCTGGCACTTCGCGAGGTCCTCCAACATGCTATCCGGCTGGGCGGCTCCTCGGTCTCCGATTACGTGGACGCCGACGGGGTGCGCGGCTTCTTCCAATTGGAACACTGCGTCTACTTGCGCTCCGGCCTTCCCTGCCGCCGCTGCCAGAGGCCAATCCGGCGCATTCTGTTGGCTGGCCGGGGAACGCATTATTGTCCGCAGTGCCAGAGATAGAGTGGAAATTCTATGGTTTTCAGGAATTTCTGGTATTAGAAGTTCCATAATCAAGACAATTCCTGCTGAGAGGAATCCACAAATTATTAAAAATAAAGAATGTACAAAATGGTAGAGTTATTGCTATTAGTTAAGTGCCAGTGATGTACAGGTGCTGGAAGATTTCTGCCAGCACATAGAAACAGATGCCCGGCAAGAGCAACCGCCAACGCAGCGGCCCTCAAAAGGGATGAACCGGCCGGGATGGTCTGCATACAGGCACGATGGAACACCATCGGCCAAAGGACAGCTGGGAGGCCAGTGACCAGCACAGGGACAGAGGAACGCCGCTCTTATTGAGCGGCTTTTCTTGCGTTTGGACCCATGTTAGGGAATGCATCCAACCGGGGAAGGTCCGGCATACAATTGGTCACTTGCCAGCCGCGGAAGTTCACTGTAGTATCAGAGTTGCCTATCAAGCGGCTGACGCGAGCCACCCGAAAGGGGCAGAGCAAGCTCGCCGCATGCAAGGAAACTTCGCCAGTCGATTCATTTCATAGCATCTACAGACGGCGAAGCCTCCTATAGGAAGGGCATCACCTGAGGAAGGTGCCGCTCTCATCGTCACGATTCTGACAACCGGATGAGTTTTCCCCGGCTCTTGTGTGCGCGGCGCTAGTATGCAATTTCGCAGAGGTCTACAGAGATCGTTCCGGGCAGCAGAGGCTGAATCGGCTTCGCACGCTGGAAGCGCCGGTTGATGGGAATTCCGTATACGGCCGGAATCTGTGAAGATGCACAAGGCCCCTGGGAATCGCGGTTGATTGCGCGGAGATCGGCTCCGGCGCAATTTGCACGGGTTCCTGCGACGATTGTTCGACGCATTTCGCCGGGTTTCCCGTCCTGAATTTGGGGCGGCGGGCGAGAGAAGTTCGGCACTCGGCAACAATGGCTGAACAGGAAACGCAATGCAGCAGAGCGCAAGACACCAGGAAGTTCACGCATGACGACAGAATTGACGCAGCCCCAAACTGAATTGGGGCCGGACCCGGCCAACGGCCTGGGACAGTCGCAGGGGCATCGGCGCCGCCGGCGCCGCCGCAAAAACAAGAGCAGCCAGGCAAGCGCGGCTCCCGCGCAGCAGTTTCAGGCCCAACAGCCTCCGTCCCAGGCGCAACAGCAGGCTCAGACGCCGCAGCAGCCCCGTCCCGCGAAGCAAAAGCCTGCTCAGCCGCACCAGGGTGGGCAACCAGGCGGCCGCCAGGGCGGACACCAGAATCAGGGCCGGAAGAAGAAATTCTCCCAGAAGGGATCATCTTCAGCGGCGCAACCCGGCAACAGCATTTCCTCTCCGCCGCAGGGCAAGCGCAAGACGAAGCAAAAGGGGCCGCGGGAGTTTGTCGGTCCGATGGACCACAGCTATCGCATCGTGAACGGCAATGTTGCCGATGGTCCGCCCTCGACCATTCAGATCATGAGCAGCGGCCACAGCGACAATTACCTGGACGACTACTCGCCGCTGCCGGCGGTCGCCATCCGCGCCGACGCAACCACCCGCATCTATTGCTTCATTGACGATCTCTTCTTCCTGGCTAAGATTCAGGAGACGGCGCGCAAGCTGGGCGTGAAGGTGGAGTTTGTCAAGGGTGACAAGGACTCCGTGACCCGGCTGCTCGACCTGTCAGAGGCCGAGCGGCCCAAGCTTGTGGTCTTCGACCTGAATAATCTGAACGCCAAGCCGATGGCGCTGATCCCCAAATTCAAGGCCAGGTTCAAGAAAGCGGTGTCGATCGTAGGCTATCTCAACCACTTGCAGGGCGAACTGAAGGCCAAGGCCATCGAGGCAGGCTGCGACGCAGTAATGCCGCGGTCGGCTTTTTCGCAATCCCTGCCCACTCTTCTGCGCCGCTATGGCGTGGAAGAGGAAGAAGACAACACGCCGCAGCCGATGTAAGACAAACAGATGTAAGGCAAGGGGGCGCTTCCATTGCGGGAGCGCCTTCTTTTGTGCGCGGAAAGTCTATCCCGGCGGCCAGTTGAGCTGGCGACCGCCGAGCAGGTGAATGTGGAGATGATCCACGGTCTGGCCGCCGTCCTCGCCGGCGTTGACCACCACGCGGTAGCCCCTGGCAAGGCCCTTGTCACGGGCGATCTGCGCCGCGGTCCATAGCAAGTGGCCGAGCAGCGCGCGATCCTCTTCGATGCAGTCGGCCAGCGTAGCGACATGTTTACGCGGTGCGATCAGCAGATGCACCGGCGCTTGCGGGTGAATGTCCGAGAAGGCGTAGCATTGCTCGTCCTGGTAGACGGCGGTGGAGGGGATGCTTCCGTCAACAATCTTGCAAAAGAGGCAACTCATAGCGACACCAGTGTACAGGACGGCGTTTCGTAAATCCACATCACTAATCACCGTTCATAACACTTTCATTCACGGGGAATCTGCCCGAGGTGTATAAATGTGTCTGCGAGCCGGTCGAGGCAGAATACCTGCGTTTGCGGCTTACGCTATCCCGGTTAGCGACTTCTCGACTCGCATGGAGGACATTATGTCATCGCGTACGATCTACCTGAGCCGGCTGATCGGCCTGTACCTCATTCTTGTCGTGCTATCCCTGGCGGTGCACAAACAAGCCACCGTGGATTTGTTAACGGGGCTTTTTCACACTCCCGAGATGATGTTTGTGCTAAGTATCATCTTGGTGGCCGCTGGGCTGTCGATGGTTCTGGCGCACAATATCTGGTCGGGCGGGGCGCAGACGGTGGTTGTAACTCTCGTCGGATGGTTAACGCTGATCAAGGGCCTGCTGTATCTGCTTCTCTTCCACGAGATTGTGGGGGAATGTATCCTGAGCTGGCTCCATCAGCCGCTGGTTTTCTACCTGTGGTTAACTCCGTCCTTGTTGATCGGCATTTACCTGACCTACGAAGGGTTCAGGTCGAAACCAGTCGCATAAAACGGCTCGCCGGCCACATCCGGCGTAGTCGAGGATGATATTCCAGCCGGCATTGCCCTTGCATATAGAGCAACTACATTGCTCTTGTTTCCGAGATCGCGCCTTGACCGCACACTTTCGCTAGCCGCCGGAAGGCCCAAAGCGCGAGCGCCGCGAAAACAATCGTTTGCGCCGCGTGGATCCAAAACCAGACGTCTGCCCCACCCTCCCAGACCAGTCGCCGCGCGGCATCGAACGGCCACACCAGCGTGAAGAAGATCAGCAGCCCGATCATATGCCCCGGAATGGCCGGCAGGATGGACTTAGTGAGGTATGCGGTCGCGCCGAAGACGACACCGACAAGAAAGTAGAAGAGGAGCTTGGGCCACAGGAAGCCCTGCGTCGGGCCATGCGCCAGCGCAAACAAGGCCGAAGAGATCAAGACGGCAGACGGGCCGCTGAAGTTGCGTTCCAGAATGACCTGGCAGTAGCCGCGGAAGGCTGGCTCCTCGGTGAAAGGCGCGGCCACCGAGCCCATCAGAATCATCGCTGCCACGGTGGGCAAAGGGTAGCGGGAAAAGTCGGGAAGGGCGTTTCCCGGCATCTTGACGAGCTCAAACATCACGATCCAGAATCCTGCAAGGGCCACGACCGAAAGCGTGCCGGCCAGCATCGCCCAGCAAAAGACCGGGGTTGACACGCGGCTGGCCCTCAGACAAAGGCGGCGCGCCTGTGAGGTGCTTTCCGGCCAGCCCTTGCCCCCCAGGTACATCCACATCAGCCACAACACCAGAAGCATGGCCGGAACCGCCCAGGGAAATGCCGGACTGGCGCTGAGATTGGTTGCGACCAGAGCAGACCAGACGCCCGCGCCGAAGATAATAATAAGAAAGCCCAGGATTCCCGCCCAGGCTACTGCTTGTATGCGGCCAAAGAATGTGCGGATACTCACGACTCCTCCTTGCCGGCCCGTCCCGAGGATCGGCTTGCCTGCTCTCTAGGGAACCTCTGAAAAACTCTTTGATCCTTATGGCCTTTGAGTGAAGCTATATTCAGAGGTGGATCACGAATGCAACAACTTACTTTGGCTCGGCAGGCGGAGTTTCAACGCTACACGAAGAA
>JBKQLG010000107.1:0-9552 GCA_052147235.1 Occallatibacter sp. | reverse complement strand
TTCTTCGTGTAGCGTTGAAACTCCGCCTGCCGAGCCAAAGTAAGTTGTTGCATTCGTGATCCACCTCTGAATATAGCTTCACTCAAAGGCCATAAGGATCAAAGAGTTTTTCAGAGGTTCCCTAGAGCCCGCCGACATCGTTGTTCCGCAGGCTCTGGACGAAGTGGCACAGCGCAAGGCCGATCCCGGCGCGGTGCTATATGCCTTCGCGCGCCTCAAGCCGGGAGTCAGCATGGAGCAGGCGCAGGCTGCCCTGCAGCCTGTCTTCAATTACTCGCTCAGCCTGGCACCGCCGCAGTTCCGCAAGGAGGTTCATCTCCGAGTCCGGTCGATCCGCGACCGCCAGGTGCACGATGCACGGCTGGTGGCGTGGGTCCTGTTTGAAGCGGTGCTTGCCGTGTTGCTTATCGCCTGCGCCAATGTGGCCGGCCCGCTGATGGCGCGGGCCGCGCAGCGCGAACGTGAACTGGCGGTGCGCGCCATGCTAGGCGCCGGGCGCATTCGGCTGCTTCGCCAAACCCTCACGGAAACGCTGCTCTTCTCCCTTGCCGGAGCAGCAGCCGGGTGCCTGCTGGCAGAGATACTGCTGCGCGTCTTTATTACTATCGCCCCGGCTGGCATTCCCTTTCTCGAACACGCACAACTGGATCTGCGCATCTATATCTTCACGCTTCTACTCGCGCTGGCCTGCGGACTGACTTTTGCAGTTCTGCCCGCGCTGCACAAGCCGCGCCCGGTTGCGCTGGCGGCGCGCGCCGCCGGTTCTGGCCCAAACGCCTTCCTGCGCCGCGGCCTGGTGGTGGCGCAAATCGCCGTGAGCATGATCCTGCTCAGCAGCGCGGCCCTCTTGCTGCGCAGCTTCAGCAATCTCGAAAAGCAAAATATGGGCATGCAGACCCAGGGTGTGCTGGCTGTTCGCATTCCCCTGCCGCGCTATCGCTATACAACGGCCCAGAAGCGTATGGAGTTCTTTCTTCAGGCTGAGCGGGCTATGCGCCGTCTACCAGGCGTGCTGACCGTTGGCATGAGCGATACTTTGCCCCCCGGTGGAACGCATGACCGCCAGATCTACAGCATCATCGCTTTGGAAGGCAAACCCCAAACCACAGGCGGCACGGGAGGAATGGTGGCCTGGCGCTGGGTCACGCCGGAATACTTCACATCGCTTGATATTCCCATTCTGCGCGGGAAGCCGTTCATGGCCGGGCAACGAAACTCTAGTGAACACTTTGTTATCCTCAGCAGCCTGCTGGCCGCGCGCCTGTTTGCCAATGAGAATCCTGTAGGTCAACGTATCCAACCTGTTCCCAATGGACCTTGGTACACCGTGTCGGGCATCGCCGCAAACGTGAAGAACGCCGGCCTCGCCGGCTCGGACGAGCCGGAATACTACCGTCTTCGCCGCGATTTCGCCGAGGACTGGAACACGGATGCGGTATTGGAGGTGAAGACCACTCTTCGCCCTGAGTCTCTGGTGCTTTGGGTGCGTGAACAGATTGCCGGAATTGACCCCACCGTTCCGGTGGAGATTGAAACGCTGAACGAGACGGTGAGCAAGCTGGCGGACCGGCCGCGCTTCGAAACGGCGCTGCTAGGCTTCTTCGCCTTGTGCGGGCTGCTGATGGCGGTGATCGGGCTTTACGGCTTGATCTCCTTTATGGCAACGGCGCGGACGCAAGAGATAGGAGTGCGTATGGCGCTGGGCGCGACGCGGGAGGACATTCTACGGCTTATTGCCGGGGAAGGCGTGCGACTGATCGTACTGGGCGGGGTTCTGGGCCTGGCAGCTGCGCTGGCTGCAGCGCAGTTACTAAAGAGCCTGCTTTACAACGTGGGTGCTCGCAATCCGTTCGTGTATGCGGGGGTTGCGCTGCTGCTGGCCGTAGTGGCTTTGACGGCCACGCTGATTCCGGCGCGAAGAGCGGCGGGCGTGCAACCCATGGAGGCGCTGCGGCACGAATAGTCCTGAAGAAGCCGGTTGATGGGCTTGAGTTTTTTCAGGATTCAAAATCTGAGGCTGGGAAACCCTGTTGTGAGGCTGGCGAGCAAGATGTGATTGGCGGAAATTGGTTTTAACCCGGAGGTGCAAGCATGATGAGGGAATTCTGGACGCGGTTGCAATTTCTGATTCTGCGCCGGCCGCAGAGCGAGTTGGACGAGGAACTCAGGTTTCATGTGGAGCAGGCGACGGAGGCGAAGCGGGCGGCGGGGATGACGGTAGCGGAGGCGCGGCGTCAGGCGCTGATCGAATTCGGCGGCGTAGAGCGGGCCCGGGAAGAGTGCCACAGGCAGCGGCCGGGCTGGTGGCTTGGCACGGTGGCGCAGGATGTGCGCTATGCGCTGCGAGGCTTCCGTCGCAATCCCGCGTTCACCCTCACGGTGATCGCCACACTGTCGCTTAGCATCGGCGCAACCTCGACTATCTTCTCCGCGGTGAACTCGCTGCTACTCAGGCCGCTGCCCTATCGGGATGCAAATTCACTGGTATGGGTATCGAACAATTGGCCTAAGATTCACATGGACCGAGTGATGTCGCCCAACTTGATTGCCGCGCGGGCCGAGAGCAAATCTTTTGCGCAACTCGCCGCGTACACCTACCTCGACGGCAACCTGACCGGCGCTGCTGAGCCTGCCCGGATTATCCGCGCGAACGTAACGGCCAACTTTCTGCCCATGCTGGACGTTATGGCGCAAACTGGCCGAACGTTCACCGACGACGAAGATAAGGCAGGCGGATCGAATGTGGTGGTATTGAGCGACCACCTATGGCGCGGCCAATTTCACGCAGATCCCCGTATTGTGGGCAGGGCTGTGGTTCTGGATGGAGTGGAAGAGACGGTAATCGGTGTGCTGCCTCCAAGCTTTCGCTTTCCCGACGTGCAGCTGGAACCCGATATTTATACGCCACTCGGACTGGAAACTACGGCGAGTGTGACGGACAGACGGATTTTTCTGTTGTCCGTGATTGGCCGGCTGCGGCCTGGAGTGAGCGCGCAACAGGCGCAGTCGGAGATGCTCACGTTTTTTCTGACTCGCACACAGAACTATCCTGCGGGCTTTGCGCAAATGGCGCAAGGGCAAGAGGCGGCTGTCGAGCCGCTGCAGCGTCATATTGCAGGCGACAATCGCAAGCCGCTGCTCATCCTGCTCGCCACGGTAGGGCTGGTGCTCCTGATCGCCTGCGCCAATGTTGCAAATCTGCAGCTGGCGCGCGCGGCGCAAAGGCAGCACGAAACTGCGGTGCGCGGCGCTCTTGGCGCCTCCCGTATGCGTCTGGTTCGGCAATTTCTCATCGAAAGCCTGACCCTCTCGCTCTTCTCCGCGGCTTTGGGAGTGCTGATCGCCGTTGCGATTACTGCCCTGATACAGCGCGTCCAGATACCAGAAACGGCTCAAGCTGCACTCCACTCCGAGGTCGCTCAAATGTTGCGTTTGCCTTTTGGCAAACTCACCGCCGCGATTGAAGTCGATGGCTGGGTGCTTGCCTTCACTGTGGGCATTGCATTCCTGACGACTGTTCTTTCCGGACTCGTGCCGGCAATCGGCGGGACTCGCACCGATCTGAGGAATGCGCTTCAGTCAGCCGGCCTTCGTATGACATCGGGACGCGAGCAGCGTTTTTTGCGGCATACTTTGCTGCTGGCGGAGGTCGGGCTGGCGGTTGTGCTGCTCGCATCCGCCGGCCTTCTGATTCGCAGCTTTATCAACGTTCTCCATTATGATTCCGGCTTCGACCCGCACAACACACTCACCGCGGTTACGCTTCTGAACTCATCCCGCTATTCGACAGCCGAAAGTAGGGAGGCTTTTGTCGACCGGCTGTTGCCAAAACTCTCCGCGCTCCCGGGCGTCACCGCTGTGGCCGCAGCCAGCGTGCTCCCCATTCAGCCTTACGATCTGGGTAGCGCCATTACGTTTGAAGGCATTCCAACTCCGCCCGTGGGAATGCGGCCCGTGGTATCCGTTGTCAGCGTCACTCCGGATTACTTCCAAACCCTGGGCACGCCGATCTTCCCGGGGCGTCCGTTCAACCTTTCCGACACGGCCCAGTCGGCTCCAGTGGCTGTGGTAAATCGCGCCTTCGCGAATCGCTTTTTCGCGGGTGACGCCTTGGGCAAACGATTCCACTCGATGGCACGGGGTTCCGAGCAACCAGCGATTACGATTGTAGGAATCGCCGAGGACGTCCGGCACGGCGGCCTGGAACAGGACGTGCAGCCCGAGATGCTCGTTCCCATGACGCAGGTTCCGCAACCTTCAGTCAGCATTGCGGTGCGCACCGCAGACACTCCGGCAGCGCTAGCCAATGCCCTGCGCGAAGCAGTAACGGCAGTTGACCCCGAACAGCCTGTCTTTGATATCGAGACCATGGATCAGCGAGTGTCGGAGGCTGTTGCGCAGCGGCGGATGACCATGTTGTTGATCACCTGCTTTGCAATGCTTGCCGCGATTCTTTGCGCGGTCGGCGTTTACGGAGTTTTCTCGTATTCGGTTGCGCAACGCATGCACGAAATGGGCATACGTCTGGCTCTCGGCGCCTCGCGCAGCAGTTTGCTCCGTCTAGTCGTGATTGAAGCAGCGCGGCTGGTTGTAGTGGGAGGCATTCTGGGAGTTGGCGCCGCGCTCGCTTTGAGCAGACTGCTGTCCAGCTTGCTGGTGGGCGTCACACCCCACGATGCGATTTCCTTTTCGCTCGCATGGGCGCTGATGACGGCGGTGGCGCTGACGGCCACGCTGATTCCTGCACGGGCCGCGATGCGCGTTGAACCGGTTGAAGTGCTGCGCTTTGAATAATGGCCTGCGCTCCAGGGTAGGGGTCCAATCTTCGCTCAGGGCCGCGCTGGGAGGACATAGAAGAGAATGCCGAAGTAGTGGGCTATGCTGCCGGCGAGCACAAAGAGGTGCCACAGGGCGTGAAAGTAGCGCAGGCGGTCGAGGGCGAAGAAGACGATGCCCAGCGTGTAGGCGAGGCCGCCCGCGCCCAGCCATATCAACCCATGCCAGCCGAGGATGTGAATGAGCGGCACGATCGCGACGACCACGAACCAGCCCTGCCCCAGGTAAACCAGCGCCGAGGCCACTTCGAAGCGGTCCACGGCAAAGCTCTTGAAGACAACCCCGGCGATGGCCAGCGCCCATTCGACGCCGAAGATCGTCCAGCCTAGCGGCCCGCGCAGCGTAACCAGGCAGAAGGGCGTGTAGGTGCCGGCGATGAGCAGGTAGATGGACGAGTGATCGAGGATGTGAAAGACGTGGCGGGCGCGCGTGCGCACCAGCGAGTGGTAGAGGGTCGAGCAGACGTAGACCAGCACCAACGTCGCCGAAAAGACCGAGCAACTGACCACGTGCCACGCCGAACCGCGCGTCGATGCGGCAATCAGGTAGACCGTGCCGAGAATGGCCAGCAGCGCGCCGATGCCGTGTGTGATGGCGTTGGCCAGAATGTCGCCGAGATGGTAGGTTGCTTGCTCCGCATGCACAGATTGATGATAGCGCCGGGCGCGCCCCTCGCCGGTTGAGAGTTGCTGTAGGTTACGGACGAAACCTGCGCAAGGCTTCCTCGAGTCCGCTCTCGTAGGCGTCGATAAGATTGTCCCAGGACGTATTCGCCTCTTCGTCGATTTGCTTGCGCAGAGGGTCTGCCTCAAACCACGCAATCGTTCTCTGAATCCCTTGCGCAAAGGGCACTTGGGCACAGTAGCCGGGGACAAAGCGCTTGATTTTGGTGTTATCGAAGACCACGCTAACCGATTTATCCCCGGTGAGGCTGCCCAGCTCCTCCGGCAGGCAAGCGCTGATAAAATCCGACGCGATGTGAATCAGCTGCGGCTCGACGCCCGCGGCTTGCGCGGTGATGCGATAGAACTGATCCCAGGTCATCGCCTCGTCGCTGGTGATATGAAAGGCGTGGCCGATGGCTTGCTGATGGCCCAGCAAGCCCACCAGTCCCTGGGCAAAATCGCTGTTGTGCGTGATCACCCAGAGCGAGGAGCCATCGCCGGGCACGATGAGCTTCTTGCCGCGGCGCATGCGGTCGACCGCCGTCCAGGGCTTCAGCCAACTGTTTACCGCGAGCGGAATCTGCGTGTCGCCATAGGTCAGGGATGGACGCACAATCGTGACCGGAAAGCTCTCTTCGCGATAGGCCTTCATCAAACGATCTTCACAGGCGATCTTGTCGAGCGAGTACTGCCAATAAGGATTGGCCAGCGGCGTCGATTCCGTGATCAGATAGTGGCCAACCGGTTTTTGATAGGCGCTCGCTGAACTGATGAAGATATATTGCCAAGTGCGGCCGCGGAAGAGGCGAATGTCCCGCTCCACATCGGCAGGCGTGAAGGCAGTCCAGTCCACAACCGCGTCGAAGGATTGGCTGCCGAGCGCCTCGACCACGGCCGCCTCGTTTGCAATGTCCGCCGTGACGGTGCGGACATTCTTCGGCATATCTACTCTATGTTGTCCCCGCCGCAGCAGCGTCAAGTCAATCTCCCGTTCTGCAGCCAACAGCGTCGAAGCCGTGCTGATAATACCGGTGCCGCCAATGAAAAGAACCTTCATGCCGCCTCCATAGAAGACAATTTATCAGGAAGGATTGAAGTGCTTGGCGGCTCGGCTGGAATCGACTCTGTTCGTTAACGGACACCCCGCGGTGAAACCGGACACACAGTCCGCTTCACCTTCACTGATGAGACCACGTAACCACATTGTTTTCATCACGTTGAATCCATACTGTTTTGGCTCTGGAATTGCTGTCATATGCCTGTTGATCCATGCCTCCGGAGGCCGGCCATGAACAATTTGCTGCAGGATCTCCGCTTTTCTCTACGCCACTTAAGAAAATCACCCGGATTTAGCATCGCCGCCGTTTTGACGCTGGCGCTGGCCATTGGCGCGAACGCCGTGGTTTTTGCTGTCTTGAATGCCCTCATCCTGAACCCGCAAAATGTGCCTCAGGCGCGGAGCCTCTATGGAATCGAGCACGGTGATTCCGCATGGGAGTCGTATCCCGACTATCTCGATCTGCGCGATCGCACCCGCAGCTTCGACAGTCTGGCGGCTTATACGTTGTCGAAGGCGGCGCTGGATACGGGCAAGGAACCGTCCAGCGTATGGCTCTATGAAACCAGCGGGAACTACTTCGACGCACTGGGCATTCAGCCGTATCTGGGCCGCTTCTTCCACACCGCCGATGAGCATGGTCCCAACAGCGCTCCATATATCGTGCTGACCTACGCGTATTGGCACAGCCATTTTCAGGACGATCATGGCGTGGCGGGCCGGGTGGTACGGTTGAATACGCATCCATTTACCATCCTGGGCGTAGCGCCGCCGGAGTTTCAGGGGACTTTATTGTTTTACTCTCCTGATTTATGGTTGCCGATGGTGAACCAGGAGCAGATCGACGGCTCCAAGAATCTGAATGTACGCGGGCTGCGCGGGATTCTGATGGTGCTGGGGCATCTGAAGACGGGAGTCACTCCGGCGCAGGCGGTCGCCGATCTGAACTCCGTTGCCTCGTATCTCAAACAGAGCTATCCCAAAGACGATGGGCAAATGTCGTTTACCTTGACGCGCCCAGGTCTTCTTGGCGACTTCCTCGGCCGTCCGGCACGGGCATTCCTCATTGGGCTGATGCTTCTGGCGGGGTTGATCCTGCTTGCCGCATGCGCCAACCTGGGTAGCCTCTTTGCCGCGCGCGCCGCCGACCGTTCCAGGGAAGTGGCCTTGCGGTTGGCGCTGGGATCGAGCCGCACGCGTATTCTGCGGCAGGTATTCACCGAAGCCATACTTATTTCACTCATCGGAGGTGCTGCCGGACTACTAGGCAGCATTTTGCTGTTGCGCGAGTTCAGCGAGTGGCGGCCTGTTCCCCAATATACCTGTATCCATATTCCCGTGAATCCGGACGCATACGTCTATCTGGTGGCATTGCTGTTGTCTTTAGCGAGCGGCTTTCTTTTCGGCGCGACGCCCATGCGGCAGATCTTGCGCGCCAATCCATACGAGGTGGTCAAGTCGGGATCGACCGGCAGAGTTGGCCGGCGGATCACGCTGCGCGACGTGCTCGTCGTGCTTCAGATTGCGATCTGTGCCGTGCTGGTCACCTCATCGCTGGTTGCCGTGCGCGGAATGGCGCGCTCGCTGCACGCCAACTTCGGCTTTGAGCCGCGCAACGCCATGCTGGTCAATTCAGTTTTGCGCATGGCCGGTTACAGCGTCGACCAAACTCCCGGCGTGCAACGGCGCATGATCGAGGCGGTGGAGACGATTCCCGGCGTGCAATCGGTGGGATTGGTCAATTACCCGCCTTTGAGCACGGCAGTGGAAGGCTGGAACGTCTATTCCGACCAGACTACCGATCTGAGCGCATCGAATGTAGCTGCCAGTTGCGACGCGTACTCCATCTCTCCCGACTACTTCCGCGCCGCGGGCACAGCGTTGCTGTTTGGCAGGACCGTCACCTGGCATGACGACAAAGCCGCGCCGCGCGTAGCGGTTGTGAATCGGGAGTTTGCGCGCAAGATCTTCGGCTCGGCAACCGGCGCTATGGGCGCTCATTTCAAGCTGGCAGACGGAAAGCGCATTCAAGTGGTGGGGATCGTGGAAGACGGGAAATATCTCAGCCTCACCGAGAACCCGCAGCCGGCGATCTTTCTCCCCTTCCTGCAGCAGCCATCCAACTGGACAACTCTGGTGGTGCGCTCTGAGCGCGATCCGCAGCAACTGGCCGTCGCGATCAGGAGCAGACTGCACGATCTGGATGCCGGCCTGCCTGTTGAGATCAGTAGTTGGAGCGAGGAGATGGGCGGAGCGCTGTTTCCTGCGCTGGTGGCGACGGTGTCGTTGGGCGTGCTGGGCATGATGGGCGCGCTGCTGTCGATTACAGGCATCTTTGGCATGGCGGCCTACTCGGTGAGCCGTCGGCTGCGGGAATTGGGCATTCGTGTCGCCCTGGGCGCGCAGCGCAAGGAAGTGTTGCAGGCTGCTTTGGGACGGCCATTGAAACTGCTGGCTATCGGTTCGGCTGCGGGTTTGGTTTTGGGATTGCTGGCCGCGCGGGTGCTGGCTTTCATCGTCTATCAGGCAACTCCCCGCGATCCGCTGGTGCTGGGCGGCGTCGTTCTGGCGATGATGCTGCTGGGGCTTGTGGCTACGTGGATTCCAGCACAACGCGCGCTGTCGGTTGATCCTTTGATCCTGCTGCGCGAAGAGTGAATTAGTTGATTGAAAAAGTAGATTTTGAGAATGTGTGCGAAATCCCAAGTCTCAAAATCGAGTCTTCGCAGCAGGAGAACTCTCATACGTTCGGGAGCAACACTCTTCCGAACAAAACGAGGTGGAGCGATCTGTGTAGCCGGGCCTGCATTGCGATGCAACATAGTGCGCAGGAGAGATCGACGCAAAACGCCTGATAAAAAGCGATTTGCGAAGAAGAGTCTTTTCCAATCCAAGAATGAGCCTGAAGGGTCGCGGTAAGGCGGGCAGCGCGGACGGCTCCTTTTCGGGATGATTTCATATTTTGTTCGTCCTCGTCGCGGCGGTGGGAATGTG
>JBKQLG010000106.1:0-6831 GCA_052147235.1 Occallatibacter sp. | reverse complement strand
GCCCCGATGGATAATAGCCCTGCTTGTTGATGACCTCCATGCCGGGCCGGTCGACCCGCACTTCGATCTTGCGGAACTTGCCGTCAATGAACGGCTGGTGGCTGTAGTAGCCCAATGTGTACTGGTTACGCGCCTCCTCGGCGATCTTGGCGTAGCTCTTTTCGATGCCGTCCGTGCCGCCCTCGAACTCCGGTGTGCCGCCGGTGGCCAGGATGTACCTCGCCAGGAGGTTGTCATACATCATGCCGGGTATGTGGAGGCGGCTTACATAACCCTCGCCCCAGCGGGCCGAGTCGCCCACCAGCGTGCCGTAGACCGCGATCTTGTTGGTCCACAAGTAGCGCTGCACTTCTTTGTAGGTGGCCTTGCTGCCGTATTCCTTGCCGTCACTGATGACGTAGATGATGCGGCGGCGGCCCTTGGGGCGCGATGAGAGTTCCTTGGCCGCGGCCAGAATGGCGTCGTTGAGTGTGTGAATCTCTTTGGGAATGGTTATGAACGTGTTGCCGCCGGCTGAGCGCCCTGGCTGCAGGTTGGGGTCGACGCAGTTGCCGTTCTGGCGAACGTTGCACCCGGCCATGGGGCCGTCATTGATCGGCACCAGCATCTCGCTGCCGGTTTCCTTGGTCAGGGCCAGCACGGCGGGCAGACGGCCGCTCTGCGCGCCGGTAAAGCCGGTCCGCTCCTGCGCGCCGTGGTCGTATGAGAAGACGGCCACTTCGTCGTAGGGCGTCAATGCGCCCTGGATGGCGCCCAGAGAGTTGTTCACCTTGGCCATCACGTCCGAGGTCAGGCTCTGATCGAGCACGAAAGCAATCGAAAGCGGGAAGGAATCCGTGGTGAAAAAAGCTATGGGCTCACGAGTGTCGTTCTCAAAGACCTTGAAGTCGCGGTAAGTGAGTCCTGCCACCAGCTTGCCCTTAGAGTCCTTGACCGTGACCGGGACTTCGACGAAGTTCACGTTCATGTGGATCAGGGTGGACACCTTCTCAACGCCCTCGCCGGCGGCGGGCAACTCGGGCGGCGCGGTCTGGACCTCGTCCTTGCCCTGACTGCTGGGCGCCTGGCTGCTGCTCCAGGGGCGCTGCTGCTGAACCGAGGGGCTCGAGGACGAAGTGGCTCCGGGCTGCTCGTCTCCGGCGCCTTTGCCGGGTGTAATCGGTCCGTCTACGTCCGACAGCGGCTTGGGCGCCTGGGGCGTAGGCGCGTCGGGCACAGTAGGTTGCTGCTGTTGGGCCAGAGCCGTCAAACTCAGGCTCGAACTAAGGAGTGCGGCCAGCGCTATTACCGTAAGACCTTGCTTCACAGGGTTTCTCCGGTGGTCAGTGGTCATTGTTCAGTGGTCAGTTTTCAGTTGTCAGTGAAAACCAACTGCGGGCTTTCGGCAACTGATCCCTGATCCCTGACCCTTGATCCCTGACACAATGCTGCAATCGTCAGAGTATCAGACGCGCCGCAGCCGCGCAGGTTGCTATTGACCGGAAATCCTGGCGTATGCTTTCCTCTTGAGTCTAGAATCCGTCTAAAGGACCAGAATGTGTAATCGTTGGGGAGTTGTCGTTTTACTCTGTGGCCTGCCTGCGCTGCTTCCGGCCGGATGGGCCCAGCTTGCCCCGTCGCCGGATGCGCCCCCGGTCAGCACTGCCCCGGCTGCGCCCGAGGAAGAGCCGGTAGAGACGCTCAAGCTGAACGTCAACTTGGTGGATGTCGTCTTCTCCGTCAAGGACAAAGCCGGCAACCTGGTTCCTCACCTCACCAGGGACGACTGCACGGTCTCAGAAGACAAGGTACCGCAGACGCTCAAAAACTTTGCAGCCGAGTCGCATCTGCCGCTGACCCTGGGGATTCTGCTGGACACCTCCGGCAGCCAGCAGCGCGTGCTCTCCCTGGAGCAGGATGTGGGCAGCCAGTTCCTGGAGCGTGTCCTGCAAAAAAAAGACGAGGCCTTTCTGCTCTCCTTTGATGTAAATGTGGACCTCATGCAGGACTACACCAACAGTGCGCGGGAGTTGTCGCGCGCTATGAGCCATGCTGAGATCAACACTGCCGGCGGGAATGGGGCGGCGGGCATTCCCGGCGCAGGCGGCGGCACCATCCCCACCATCGGAGCGCCCAAGGGAACCGTGCTCTACGACGCGGTCTACCTGGCCGCCAACCAGAAGATGAGCCAGGAGACGGGCCGCAAGGCGATGATTCTGCTCACCGACGGCGAGGATGAAGGCAGCAGCGTCAAGATCAACGAGGCGATTGCCGCGGCGCAGAAGGCCAACGTCATCGTCTATACAATTCTGATCGCCGACCGGGGCTTCTATGGGGGATTTGGCTACAGCGGCTACTCGGCGATGAAGAAGTTGACCGAGGAGACCGGCGGACGGCTGATCGACGTGGGCAACAACGGCAAGAAGCTCGAAGCCGCCTTCCAGCAGATTGAGGACGAGCTGCGTACCGAGTACGTCGCCACCTACACGCCCAGCAACACCAAGCTGGACGGCGGCTTCCGCAAGCTCAGCGTCGAGTGCCGCGGCGACGGCATGAAGGTGCAGGTCCGCAAAGGCTATTTCGCGCTCCCGTCGCAGCAGTAGAGAGCCATTAGGGCTGACTATTGCTGATGCGCGTAGAATGAAGATGAACCGGGGCCGCGTTCCTCGCGCCTCCGAGCACGATGATCCTTCTGGACCCAGACCTGGAACCTGACCCCGCGCCGAGCATGGCTTCGACGGAGCGGACGGCAGCACTGGGCGCTTCGGCAACTACCCGATCCCGCCGCCTGCCCGCCGCCCGCAACTTGGCCCGTTTTCTATCCCAGGCGCAGGCCGCTGTTCGTTTGCGCGGCGAGGTGACCGTGCTGCTCACCACCGACGCTGCTATTCGCAAACTCAATCGCCGGTTCCGCGGCAAGAACAAGGCCACCGACGTGCTTTCGTTTCCGGCGGATGGCATCGGCGCAGAAGAAATCGCCGGCGATCTGGCCATCAGCGTACCTACCGCGTTGCGCCAGGCCGTCGGGCAGAATCACTCGCTCTCGACCGAGATCAAGGTGCTCATCCTGCACGGATTGCTCCACCTGGCCGGCCACGACCACAAGGCCGATGACGGCAAGATGGCCCGCAGTGAAAGCCTGCTCCGCGTCAAACTCAACCTCCCGCAAGGGCTGATCGAGCGCGCGAAAACTCGGGTGCCCCAGGTCCGGATTTTCGGACCTGGGAATCCACGAACCTCAACCCGCCTCCGGGGTGTCAAGCCATGACCCCGCTCTTCATTCTTTTCATTCTCTTCCTTGCCGCGGTCGAGACGCTGGCCTCGTACATCAACCGCGTCTACAGCGAGTTCGGCAAGATTCTGACCCGCGAAATCGAAGAAAACCTCGACGCTTGGGAGGAGCTCGTCGAACCGCAACTCGGCCTCACTCGCGGCCAAGCGGCGATCTGCGCGGCGGTCTTGCAACAGCTAACGCTGGGCATCATCGCCCTCGAGTTCGGCGCTCTCCTCTTTGATCGCGCCCCGTATATGGCCCGCCCCACACCAGGAGAAATCGCCCAGGCTGTTCTCGCCGTGGTGCTGGTGGTGGTCTTCTGTAACCAATTACTGCCCACGCTGCTCTTCAATCGCACTGAAGGCCGCTGGGCGGGGCGGCTGGTCTGGCCCATCCGTTTGCTGCTCTGGCTGATGACGCCCATCACCGTCTTCGTCCGCTTCTTCTACTCCGTGGCCTCGCTGGCCGAGGAGCCGGTCACCGCCGAAGAGGAGAGCGAAGCCGATGTGGAAGCGCTGCTCGAAGCCGGCGAAGAAGAGGGCATCCTGGAGGAGAGTGACCGCGAGCTGGTTCGCTCCGCCGTCGAGTTCGGCGACAAGCTGGTCCGCGAGGTGATGACTCCGCGCCCTGAGGTCTTCGCCGTGCCCGCGACCCTCACTCTGGAAGCCTTCCTCGAAGAGCTGCGCGAGCACAACTTCTCCCGCGTGCCGGTCTACTCAGGCTCCATCGACAACATCACCGGCATCGCCTTCGCCCACGACCTGCTGCAAATAGCCGATACCGAGGCTGGCGCGCGCACCGTCGCCAGCATGGCGCGTGAGGCCGTCTTCGTCCCCGAAACCAAGCGCGTCTACGAGCTGCTGCGCGAGATGCAGCGCGAGAAGCAGCACATGCGCATCGTCATCGACGAGTACGGCGGCGTCAGTGGACTAGTTACCATCGAGGATCTGCTCGAAGAGATCGTCGGCGAAATCCACGACGAGCATGAGGAGGAGACACCTATCGAAGAACCGCAGCGGGAGCCAAACGGCGTCTGGCTCGTTCCCGGCAGCTTTCCCGTCGCGCAGTTGCCGGATCTGTTTGGCGAGCAGCCCGGCCTGACCGATCTGGATGGTACCTACGAAGCCACCACGCTCGGCGGCCTGGTCAGCGAGATTGAAGGCCGTATCCCGCTCGCCGGCGAAGTTGTCCAGCTCGAATCCACCGGCCTACGCATGGAAGTCGTAGCCTCCACCGACCGCCGCGTCGAGCGCCTGCGCGTCTTTCCGCCGGCGGGTGACGATCTGTCTTCAGCCTCAACAAATTCTACTTCGCCTGATAGAAAGTGATGCGCACCGCCGGGTGACCTGAGTCTCCCGTGACGGTGAGCACACCCACGAATGTCCCCTCCGTCAGCCACTCGTATGCTCCCTTGGGCGCTTCAAAAACCGGCCGCGTAAAGACCTTTTCCTCGCCGCAAAGCATCCCTTTGTTGGAGACATAGATAATCGTGCCGTCCTCGGCCTGTAGCCTGTACTCCGCCGAGAGTGACGAGCAGCCGTTTACCAACTGAAGCTGCCAATCCCATCCCCCCGGCAGGATCTTGCCCTTCAATTTAGGGCCAGTCACGCTGCCTCCCGTGATCGGAATATATTGGCGGTGGCCAAAAGCCGTATCGCCGACCGTTACAGCTTTATCGAGCGTGACCATTTCTTCAAAGACAAACTCCAGCTTCGGCGTTGCGTCAGGAGCCGCAGCCGAACCGGGGATCGATTGAGCGAAGCAATAGACCGGCGTCAAAGCAAATAAGCAAACAGCAGCAGACAGCCCCAGGTCACGAAAACCGAATCGATGTCGCATCACAGAATCTCCTTCACTCCATTCTCATTCTTCTGCACCTTCCACGTCCGCCACTCTTCAGCCGTAATCTCCCAGACCTCCGACAGCAGCCGGCCGGAGACGTATTCTTTCTCCATCGTGCCAACCAGGCGCATTCCCTGCCGCTCGGAGATGCGTCGAGAAGCGGTGTTACCAACCGCCTTCGCTACGCGCAGCACCGGGAAACCGAGCGTCTCAAACCAGAAATCATTGGCCCACGCGCAGGCCTCGCTCATCAGTCTCTGTCCCTGCCACGGCACGCTCAGCCAGAAGCCGCGATTGTCTTCGTCGCCCTTCATTAGGTTGAGGTGCCCAATCATTTCGGATGGTGCGCTGCGCAGCCGAAGCGTCCAGTGCCAGGCCTCTCCGCGCTCCATTTGGGGCAGCGCAATCTCCCGGCAATAATAGAGCGCGCCGTCCGGCGGATAGGGCCAGGGCACGCGGTTCAGCATGAACCGCACGATCTCCCAATGCGGAAACAGCTCCTGAATCCGCGACGCATCGTCGATTTCGAGCGGGCGAAGCAGCAGGCGTCCGGTCGTGCCTTCGCACATCATGCGCCGATTGTATCAACGCGCAATCTCTAAATCCGCGATAATAGAAGTCAGGAGTCTGAAAACCCTTTGAAATCAGGATTTGTCGCCATTCTGGGCCGGCCCAACGCCGGTAAAAGTACGCTGCTCAACGCCCTGACCGGCGAAAAGGTCGCCATCGTCTCCGCCAAGCCGCAGACCACCCGCAACCGCATCGCCGGAGTAGTCGAGGTTCCTGCGCGCAAGGGCGTGCATCCGGCGGCGCAGATCGTCTTTGTCGATACGCCCGGCGTCCACAAGCCCGGATCGCACCTGGACCGGCGGATGCTGCAGGAGGTCTATGAGGCTCTTGATACCCGCGATGTAGTGCTGGTGCTTATGGACGCAACGCGCAGAGTTCAACTGGAGGCTGCAGTTCAACCCGCCGAAGACCTTCGGGTGCCCCAGGTCTCGCTTTTGAGACCTGGTAAACCAGACACTCAACTCCCAAAGAGTAAAAGCGCCCACGGCGCCAACTGGGCCAGCGAGGACGAGTTCCTCTTCGGCCTGATCCGTAAGCTGGACTGCCCGGTCTTCCTGCTGCTCACCAAGATCGATCTCGTCGCCAAGGACCAGCTTCTGCCACTAATCGATACGCTCACGCGGCACTTCGGCTTCGCGCAGGTCATTCCGGTCAGCGCCCGCAAGCACGACGGTCTGGACCTTCTTGTCAGCAAGATCGTCGAGGCGCTGCCCGTGGGTGAGCGCTTCTACCCCAAAGATCAGTACACCGATCAGCCGCAGCGCTTCATGGCCGCCGAGCTGATACGTGAGAGCATTCTTGTTGAGACTGGCGAAGAGGTACCCTACGCCTCCGCCGTCGTGATTGAGCGCTATGAGGATGCCGAGCACCCGGCTCCGCCCCGTAAAAAAAATCAGCCCCCGGCCCGCCTGCCGCTCACCCGCATCGCCGCGGCGATTTACTGCGAGCGCGACGGGCAGAAGGCGATTCTGATTGGCAAAGGCGGCTCCAAGTTGAAGGAGATCGGTACCGGCGCCCGGCGCAAGATCGAGTCGCTGATTGGCACACGCGTCTATCTGGAGCTGCACGTCATTGTCGAACCCGGCTGGCGCGAGTCGAAGAGCTTTGTCGAGGCCCTCGACTGGCGCAATCAATTGGAGCGGCTGGCCGGAGATCAGATCACCGCA
>JBKQLG010000105.1:0-6394 GCA_052147235.1 Occallatibacter sp. | reverse complement strand
ATAGGACTTCCGGCTCGACCACCAGGGCGCGGGCAAAACCGACGCGCTGCTTCATGCCGCCCGACAGTTCTTTGGGATAGGCGGCCTCGAAGCCGTCCAGGCCGACCGTGTCCAGCATCTTCATGCTGCGCTCCAGTCGCTCGCCGGAGGCAACGCCGCGGGCTTGCAGCGGAGCTTCAACGTTTTCCAGCACCGTGAGCCAGGGAAAGAGAGCGAAGCTCTGAAAAACGATGGAAACGTTGATCTCAGCGTTGGCAATCGGCCGCTCGTGCCAGTAGACCTGGCCGGAAGTGGGCGTGGAGAGGCCGCTCAACATACGCAGCATCGTCGATTTGCCGGAGCCGGAAGGACCGAGCAGGGCGACGATCTCTCCGGGGACGATGGAGAGGTCGGTGGCGGAGATGACCTGGATGCGATTCTGGCTGGGCTGCGCGTAGTACTTCTCGATTTGCTCGGCACGAATGATGGCGTCAACAACCGGGGCTGCGGCTGGGGGCACGTCTGGGATCGATTCCTGGATCGGGCTGGGGATCGCGGCTTCCTGCATGGCGGGTTCTCCGGTTCGCCTGGCAAAGAGCCGCGGCTGGTGATTGTCTTTGAGTGTAGTCCGATCCGGTTTCAACCGGATGAATCGTCCTTCGCTGCCGGAGGCCGGCTTCGCTGAGCCGAATTGCTGCCGCCTGCCATTTACTTTGGCGGCCGTAGGGCAAGATTGTTGTTGAAAAAAGTACCCAAACTGAGCGTATCATTCAAGCAAAGCATCTTGCCAGCAATGGGATTCACATCGGTCGCCGTCGAGGCGGTGGTGTCCCGATGCAGGGTAGCACGTTGCGCGGCCAATTCCATCGAGCGTTAGGGAGAGAAATGCCGGATACAGCCAAACCGAAGATTCTGGTTGCCGACGATGAACACGTGATCGCCGATTCGCTGGCCATGATTCTGAACCAGAGCGGCTTCGATGCGCGCGCTGTTTACTCGGGCGAGAAGGCGGTCGAGCTGGCCGTGGCTTTCAAGCCGGAGATGCTCATCGCGGACGTGATCATGGCCGGCCTGAGCGGCATCGAGGCGGCGATCCGGATTCGCGCTCTGTTTCCGCAGGTCAAGATTCTGCTCTTTTCCGGGCAAGCCGCTACCGCCGATCTGTTGGAAAAAGCGCGCGCCCAGGGCCACGAATTCGAGATTCTCTCCAAGCCGGTCCATCCCCAGGATTTACTGGCAAGGCTGCGCGGCTAAATTTCCCGCCGCCCCTCCATCGCCCGCGCCATCGTCACTTCGTCGGCGTATTCGATGTCGCTGCCGGCAGGAACGCCCGTGGCGATGCGCGTTATCTTGACCGCATGGCCGCGCAACGCGCCAGCCAGCCAATGCGCCGTGGCCTCGCCTTCCAGCGTAGGACTCGTCGCCAGGATCACCTCATCCACCTCGCCGCTCTCGACGCGGGATAAAAGAGTTTTAGTGCGCAACTGATCCGGCCCCACGCCATGCAGCGGCGAGAGTGTGCCGTGCAGCACGTGATAAACACCCTGATAGCCGCGCGTTCGCTCCACGGCGCCAATATTCGTCGGCTCTTCGACAACGCAGATCAGCCGGTGATTGCGCGTGGGGTTCGAGCAGTAGGCGCAGGGATCGACATCGGTGATGTTGTTGCAGACCGAGCACAGGCGCAGATTGGCCTTGAGGCCGCGCACCGCCTCGGCCAGCGCCGCAGCATCCTCATCGCTGGAGCGCAGAATATGGAACGCAAAGCGCTGAGCGCTCTTCGTGCCCACGCCGGGCAGCTTCTTCAACTCTTCAATCAGCCGCGCCATCGGCTCGGCATAACGGGTCACGGTGCATGCCTCCTAAAGCAGTTGTCAGTTTTCAGTTCTCAGTTCTCAGTTAAAAATTGGGTGCCCCTGGTCTCGATTTTGAGACCAGGGAGTCGATGAACCCTCCGTACCTGGGAGACGACGAAATATGGGTGCCCCACCCTCGCTGCGTCTTTGTTTTTGCGGCTAGGATGGGATACCTCATACTCCACCAGCCTTGTCTTGGAAATCTCATCCCAGCCCCGGCAGATTCAATCCGCCGAGCATGCCCTTGACGCTCGACTGAATCGCCTCATCGGCCCTGCGCCCGGCGTCGTTGACTGCGGCTACCACCAGGTCTTCCAGCATCTCCACATCCGGCTTGTCGCCGCCCAGTCCGATCACCGCCGCCGGTTCAATGCGAATCTTGAGCAACTGCTTCTTGCCGTTCATCGTCGCGGTTACGGCTCCGCCGCCGCTGGTCCCTTCGACCACGGTCTGAGCCAGCTTGCGCTGGACCTCCTCCTGCATCTGGTTGGCCTGCGAAAGCATCTCGGCCATTTTGAGCGGGTTAAGCATGAACTATTCTCCTTTTAGGAATGCTGCTCGAATACTCGTCATTTCTTGCCTCTTATTTGGAAGAAAAGATGCACAAAGAAGAAGAGAAATGCCGCGCCCAGTACTACGGTTGAACTGATCATTCGCCTTCCACTTGGAAAGTACGCGGGCGGCCCTGCATGAATCCACGAATAAATGAACAGAAAGGCAAGACAGGTAGTCGCCACTGCCGTAAGAACCAGAGTTCTGCTCTCTTTCTTCATGCTTTGCCCCTTAGCGAGTTTTGCCGTAGATCAACAACGCTGCGCACCTCGGCCTTGAAGATCTCCCGCGCCCGCTGCACCAACGGATTCGCCAGCGCGGCCTCCTGAATGCTGCCTGCCACAGGCGCGGCCATCGGCGCGGTGGCTTGTCCTGTTCCTTCGCCGGGAACGACCAGAAAGCGGCTCGGCGCGCCCAGCCGTTGCAGCTCCTGGCGAATGATCTTCTCCGCCGCGGCATTGATCGTAAGGGCGAGCATCTTCTTGCCCATGCCGGAGACTTCAATGCGCAGGCTGACGCCGTCCAGCGTCCACGTGCCCGCGCCGAGCAATTGCGCCGCCGAAACGTGGCCGCCCTCAACCAGCGCGCTGCCCACGGCGTGGCGGATTGCCTCAATGCTTGGAAAGTTAGTCGGCCCGGCGGCGGCCAGCGGAGCCACGGCCAGCGCGCCTTCGGTCAAAGTTTCTCCGGTCGAGAAGCCAGCAGCCTGAGCCGTCGCGGCAGGAAAGGGGGTGATTACGGCAACAGGCGAGGCCAACGAAGACTCTGCGCCCCCCCCAGAGATACCATGTGAAAAGGACGAAAAACGTCCCTCCGGGGCTAAAGCCCGCGTTGATACTGCCTGCGTAGTGCGGGGGTTGAAACCCCCGCCTCCCTCCGCCGGCCCAAACGGCGAGAGCGCTGGCGCGGCAGCCGGAGCTGCCGCTGGAGTAGCAGACGAAGCCGGGCGAACCGGAGTTGTCGGCGGCCGTAAGGCCGTATTCGCCGTGCGCGCAGCACCGCTCAACAGCTCTTCAATCGGCAGCAACCGCTGCGCATGAATCAGTTTGAGCAGCCCCAGTTCCAGGTGAAAGCGCTGCTCCTGGCGGTAGTTCAGGTCGTCGAAGGTGCGCAGCACAATTTGCAAATTACGTGTAATCTCCTCCTCGGTGAAGAGCAGCGCGGTGCGTGCGGCCCGCGCCCTCTCGTCGCCGCTAATTTGTAGCAGCTCGGTCTGTTCTCCACCCAGCTTGGCCATCAGCGTGTTGCGCAGGTAGCGGACCATCTGGCGGGCGAGTGAAGATGGATTGTGCCCGGCATTCACCAGCAGATTCAATTGCTCCATCAGCTCGGCGCTCTCGCCGGCTGCGACCGCCTCCAGAAGGCGCTCGAAGATCGCATTGGGCACCGCGCCCATCAGCTCGCGAATCTGCACCGATGAGAGCACCGCCCGGCCGTTCTCAACCGGCGCGGAGGCAATCGCCTGATCCATGATCGAGAGCGAATCGCGCATCGACCCGTCACCCGCCTCGGCCAGCAACGCCAGCGCGGCCTCCTCGGCCACCACCTCTTCGTTGGCGGCGATCATCTTCAACTGCGCCAGAATGTCGTCGAACTTGACGGCGTGAAAGCTGAAGTGCTGGCAGCGCGAGCGGATGGTCTGCGGAATGTCCTCCGGCTGCGTCGTGGCCATCATGAAGATCACGTGCGCCGGCGGCTCTTCCAGCGTCTTGAGCAGCGCGTTGAAGGCCGCGTCTGTGATCTGATGCGCCTCATCGAGGATGTAAATCTTGTAGCGGTCGCGCGAGGGCGCATAGCGGGCGGCGTCCCGCAGCTCGCGAATCTCGTCGATGCCGCGATTGGTGGCCGCGTCAATCTCGATCACGTCCACCGCGTTGCCCTGGCGAATCTCCGTGCATGAAACGCACACGCCGCAAGGCTCCGGCGTGGGGCGCTCCTGTCTTCCGATTTCGGTCCGGCAGTTCAGCGCCATGGCCACAATGCGCGCGATGGTGGTTTTGCCGATGCCGCGATGGCCCGAGAAGATGTAGCCGTGGGCGATGCGGTTCTGCGAGAGCGCGTTCATCAGCGTCCGCGTCACGTGATCCTGCCCGGCCACGTCGGCAAAGCGCTGCGGACGATATTTCCGGGCTAGAACCTGGTAACCCATGCGAACCCGCTCCCTCAGGCCCGCCCGGCGAGCGGAAGGGCCTGGTAGAGATTCTATCGTTCCGGGCTTGGGCGCAACGGGTGGAATAATCCGGTTGACGCCCTCCTCGCCCGGCGAGAACTCGAGAAAAATATCGTTTCAAAGATCCGCGAGTGTATGTATACTAACTGCAATTCGAGATTGATCCCCAAGGACAATTGAATGCGTTTCAGATTTTCCCTAACAATAGCGTTGCTAGCCGCCGTTTTTCTGCCTTCCTGCATCTCCAGCGCCCAGGATAGGGCTTCGGCCAGTTCTTTTCTCACATCGATCTTCCGGCTCTATGACAAGGGCGGAAAAGGCGTCGGCGTTTCCGCCGGTTTTCTTCATTCCTCTCTGACCGCTCTGATCGACGCGGACGTCAAAGTCACCGGATCGAGGATAACGGGCGCCTTCGGCGACGACCTCTTCTGCGCATGCCAGGAGTGGGACGGGTTCTGGGTTCTCCAGCAGGACGTGAAGATGGAGAGCGCGGAACGGGCGCAGGCTACGGTTTCTTTCGCCGTCTTAGCGCCCAAAAACCGGCCGGCAGACGATCTACGCACCATCCAAATTACGCTTGTTCCCGAGGGAGGCCAGTGGCGTATTTACGACATTAGGTATCTATCCGCGCCGGGCAGCCCGCTAGGAGAGCCGAAGACGCTGCGCGAGCAGCTCCGGGCGGAGATTGATTTCTTCCTTCATCCGCCGGTGCTGGAAGCTAAGTCATAGGTATACCGCAGCTTGCGCTTGGCCGCCGCCCATAACTCTTCCAGCTCGGCGGGCGCAAGCTCTTCCAGCGGCCGCTCGCTGGCTAGCTCCATCGCGCGGAAGCGCTGCCGAAAGCGCAGGTTGCAGCCGCGCAACGCCATCTCCGCATCCACTCCCAGATGACGGCCCAGGTTGACGACCGTAAAGAGCAGGTCGCCCAGCTCCGCCTCCACCGCCGGCTTGCGCGCCGGATCATCCGAGGCGGCCTCGGCCTCCAACTCCGCCGTCTCCTCGGCCAGTTTGGGCAGCAGATCGCGCCACTCCGGCCAGTCGAAGCCCGCTTTGCGCGCCTTGGCCCCCAGCTTGGCCGCCTCGGCCAGCGCCGGCATCGCCCGCTGGACCGAATCGAGCCGCGAGGAGTGCCGATTCCCTGCCCCGCCGTCATTCTCTAAATCGGACTGGACGGCGTGGGCTCGCTTCTCCGCGGCCTTGATCTCGTCCCAGTTGCGCAGCACGGCCGCCGACGATCCCTCCACCGCCGCATCCACATCGGCCCGGTTGCCCGCCGCCCTCGAAGCCTCCTCGCCGAAGACGTGTGGATGCCGCCGCACCAGCTTGCTGTTCAGTGCAGCGAGCACATCGGCAATCGTGAAGTGGCCGTCGTTGGCTGCCATCTCGGCATAAAAAAAAACTTGCAGCAGCAGGTCGCCCAGTTCTTCGGCCAGGTGCGGCCAGTCGCGCCGCTCAATCGCGTCGAAGACCTCGTAGGTCTCTTCCAGCGTGTACTTGCGAATCGAGTCGAAGGATTGCTCGCGGTCCCACGGGCAGCCGCCGGGCGCCCGCAGACGGGTCATAATCTCGACCGACTGCGCAAACAGCGCCGCCGCACGCGCCGGGTCAAGGTCAAGCGGCGCGGAGACCTCGGCGGTCGTGTTGTCAGACGTGGGGTCCATGCAGATTCAGTCTACCCCGTCGATCTGTTCCTTATGAGCAAGGCCGATTGGGGTTCGTAGTTTCCCCATCCATGTGCTTTACCGGGGTCCCCACGGACAGGTTTTAGTCCGTGGGGTGGTCGGGCGCATGGGTGGGAAACTACGAACCCCAATCGGCCTTGCTCATAAGTGATAGG
>JBKQLG010000104.1:0-17244 GCA_052147235.1 Occallatibacter sp. | reverse complement strand
GGCTGCCGGCGGTAGCATCGTCGTGCCCACCTTCGAGTTTCCCGGCGGGCGGCGCTTTCACTTCGCCGATGGCGCGGGCAACCAGATGGGCGTCTGGTCGGAGTAACTGCTACAGATGAATTGAACTGGTTAAATTCCTGGTTTCCCACCCTTGCCACAAAAAGAGCAAGAAGCAGGTCCTTCGACTTCGCTGCGCTTCGCTCAGGATGACAGCGGCAAGGATGGGAAACCCAGCAATTGTTCGCAGAATCAGACGGCGGCGGCGTGGGTTTCCAGCTCGGCAAGGCGCTTAGCCAGCATAGTCTCCAGCTTGACCAGCGCGGCCGAGAAACCTTCAATACCTTCCTTCAGCTTGTCGGTAGCCATGCGGTCGGCGGCGTGCATCGCGTCAAAGGCCGCCTTGTCCACGCCGATCTTTTCGAGGTGAAGCGCGTGTGCCGCTTCCGGTGAGAGCTTGCGCGGCAGATCTCCCTCGGCGGCTTCCAGTTCGGCCAGCAGCGCCGGCGAGATGGTGAGCAGGTCGCATCCGGCTAACTCGCAAATCTCGCCGATGTTACGGAAGCTGGCGCCCATTACTTGAGTTTTATAGCCAAACTTCTTGTAGTAATTATAGACATGGGTCACGGAGATCACTCCGGGATCGTTGGCGCCACGGTAATCCTTGCCGGTGTCTTTCTTGTACCAGTCGAGGATGCGGCCGACAAAGGGCGAGACCAGCGTGACGCCGGCATCGGCCGCGGTAATGGCTTGGTGCAGGCCGAAGAGCAAGGTAAGGTTGCAGTGGATGCCTTCGCGCTCCAGCACCTCGGCGGCGCGAATGCCCTCCCAGGTGGAGGCGATCTTGACCAGCACGCGCTCGCGGCCAATGCCCTCGGCGTCGTACTGGGCGATGATGGCGCGGGCCTGCGCGATCGTGGCCGCAGTGTCATAGGAGAGGCGTGCGTCCACTTCGGTCGAGACGCGGCCCGGAACGATGGCCAGAATCTTCTTGCCGAAGGCGATGGCCAGCCGCTGAAAGGCGAGGTTGGCGACAGTCTTCGAGTCGACCGACTTGCCTAACTCATAGCGTGCGGCAAGCAGCACGCCGTCCACGATGGGCTGGTACTGCGGCAACTGCGCGGCAGCGGTAATCAGCGAGGGATTGGTGGTTGCGTCCTGGGGGCGAAACTTCTCCATTGCTTCAATGTCGCCGGTGTCGGCAACGACCACGGTATACTGGCGCAACTGTTCCAGCAGATTTTGCGGCATGATTCCTCCGGGGGGAAACGCACTACGCGCATGCGTCCTGGATTTCAGTGTACCGCGCGCTTACGCCTGAGGGGAATCCGGCACTATAGACTCCGAGGGTAGCATGAACTTGATCTTCGTGCTACTCTGAGACTTCCCCAGGAGAGTCGAATGCTGTTACGGGGGTGCGTGTGGGGATCTTAAGCAGAATCGGAATTGCGCTGGATTCGGAGCTTCTGACGCGGTTTGACCGCTCGATTGCGCGGCGGGGCTATACCAACAGGTCAGAGGCGTTTCGGGATTTGATTCGCGACCGGCTGGTGACGGAGCAGACCGCTGCACCGGATGCGATTGTCGTGGGTACGGTCACGCTGATCTACGACCACCACGCCAGCGGCATCACCGAAAAGCTGACTGAGGTGCAGCACGAGCGCCACGAACTGGTGGTCTCCACCAGCCATGCGCATCTGGACCACGACTCCTGCCTGGAAGTCCTGATCGTGCATGGAAAGTCGGCGAAAGTGGAGAAGTTTGCCGATCTGCTGATCGGCCTCAAGGGTGTGCAACACGGGCGGCTGGTGATGACCGTCCCAGCGCACGCGATCGAGCACGGTCACAAGCACAGCCACAAGCACTGAAAGTGGCAAAAGCGGCCCCCAAAGGAAGAACCGTGGCAATGAGTAGCACGATAGCGAGAATCGTAGCACTCATGCTGTTTATGATTGCCATCACTCTTTCGCTCGCGGCGCAGAGCGGCGCAGTGCGCGCCGGCGGCACCGTGCTCGATCCTGCGGGAAGGCCGGTGGCGGGAGCGCGCATCGCTTTCGATTCCGCAACGGGAGCGCGGTTGAGCAGCACAACCGGTCCTGACGGCGCCTTCACGATCACGCTGCCTACGTGGGGCACATACACCGTGCGCGTCGAGGCTGCGGGCTTTTCCGCGGTTACGCACGACCTGCAACTGAGCGCCGAGACCGCGAGCCTGACGCTGCGGCTGGAGCAGGTGGCCACGGCTGCCGAAGAGGTGGTCGTCAACGGCGACGTCAGCGAGATTGCCCTCGACGCTCCCGATCCATCCCAGAAAGTTCTGGTGCGTGAGGATCTGCTGGACGCGAATCCGGGACGGCCGGGCGCTCCGGTCTCGATTCCGGGGCTTCCCATTGAGACTGCATCCGGGGGCATCAAAGCGCCGCAGTACTTTGTGCCCGGCGTGGCCGGTGATCACGGCGAGCCGATTGCGCAGTACATCGCGGTGGGCGGCTACCTGGTGACCAACAACCTCTCCGCCAACGCGCACGGCAATGGCTACGCCGACCCGAACATTTATGTCTCTGGGGCGCTAGGCAGCGTGACGACAGACGGCGGCGCGTTCAATGTGCTGGAGGGCAATCATGCGCTGAACCTGGCGGCAACTTACGGCTTGCACCCGCAGCTGAGCCGCTTCGTCACACTTACCGGCGATTATCGCGATGGTGATTTGACGGCTGGATTTGCACCCATGGACGCGACGAAAAAGGAGTGGATTGCTCTCGAAGCCAACTACGGCAACGGCTTGCTGAAGGACCTGGAACATCGGCAGCAGTACAAATGGAATGCGCTGCGTGTCTTTGATCCCGGCAAGCATGAGATTACGCTCTTCAGCCTCGGATATTTTGGATTGTCGCATGAGGGCAACCTGGTTCCGATAGGATTTGGCGTGCAGGTGAATGACACGCTGGACCCTCGGCAGAAGGACCAGACGCATACCTCGATCCTGGCTGCTGACGACCGCTGGAAGGCGAGCGTCAACGACGAGCTTTCGTTTTCGGGATTCTTTCGCACCTACAATTTGACGCTGTTTTCAAACTTCGGCGAAGGGCTGATCCGGCAGAGCGAGTTCCGCACCGTGGAAGGCTTGGAGGCGCGCGAGACGCATACGTTTGCGGCGTGGCTGGAGGCGATGGCCGGAATCGACTACAACGAAGACGATATTCACCGCGATGATCTGGATCACTATCCCCTGGCCGATGCGAAGATCTACGGTTCCTTTGTCAAGGTGCTGTCCAACAACGTCACTATCCGCGATCTGACGCCTTATGCAGCGCTGCATGGCGATCTGGGCAAGCACCTGCGTTTCTATACGGGGCTGCGGCCAGACGTGATCGAAATGAAAAACACCGACTTGATGAAACCGGCCGATTCATTCGACTCATGGAAGGTGATTGAGAGCCCCAAGGCCACACTGGCCTGGACACCGGGAACAGGGCCGCCGCGCTGGCTTCCCTCGGCTGCATTCAGCATCGGGCAGGCCTTCTTCACCCAGGATCCGCGTACTGCTGTAGAAAAGTCTGCCGCACCGCAGGTGCCTTCTCCCTTTGAGCGCTCGCACTCAGAGCAATTGGTGCTGGAAAAAACAATCGCAGCGACCGATGTGCGTGTGATTGTGGGCCGGACAACGAATACGGCGACCATAGGCAAGATCGATCCCGACAACGGCACGGCAGAGGATCTGGGACCGGGCAGACTGAGGTTCTTCACTGCGAGCGTGCGTCATTCATTCAGCAGCTATGGCACCGTGCAAGCGGTCTTCTCGAAGGCTGACGCGCGCCTGGCGGCCTCCGACACAACCCCGGCGATGATTACGCCGGAGGCGCCACGCACCATCTTCGACGCGCTGGCCACGCTGGACAAGCTGCCGCTGGGCCTGCGCGGACGCGGCGAGTACGAGTGCGTAGGGCACAAGCTCCTGGATGTGGGCGGATTTGAGGCTATTCCGGTGGGCGAGACGCGGCTGGCGTTGGTGCGTGCGTTTCTGAACGGCCGATTGGAGCTGGGCGTGAACGGGATGCTGGCGCGCGGCTACACCGGCCAGACCACGGAGACCTTTGCGCCGGGATGGGTGATGGGAACAATTCCGAACTGCCCGGTGGCGACGGGAACAACCAGCGACTTCGACTGCGGAACGAATGAAAAGAGCGTGGGCATTCGCATGGTGTCGTGGGTGGGCGGGTCGGTCTCGTGGCGGTTTGGCGCGGATAAGTAAGCGCTGCATTTGCGATGATCTTGGTGCATTCCTGCACAGCAATGGAATTGCACAATAGAAAACTGAAAGCATTCCAAAGGAGGCAAGGATGAGACAGACTTTTCAAGCTGCTTTGTTGAGTATTGTGGCGGGATTATTTCTCGCTGCGGCGCCAATTTCATCGCAAACGGCAAAACCGCAGCCGCTGACGATTCCGCTTCAATGTCCGCAAGGAGACTGCCCTCTACTGCACGGCGTTCCGCAAACAGCGGGAATGCGCAGCGGCTTTGTGTGCCTCAAACCCGGCGCGACGGTCGGCTGGCACACCACCGGCAAGAACGAGGAAGCGCTAGTAATTCTGCATGGGCAAGGCGAAGCGCTGATCGACGGTCAGGCAAAGCAACCGTTGGTGGCTCCGGCGTTTGTTTACATACCGCCAGTAACCCGGCACAACGTCCTGAATACGGGAACAGAGCCGCTGGAGTATGTGTATGTGGTTGCGCCCGCGAAGGCAGAGTAGATCTCTGTCAGTTGCCTACGATTGCACTGGCAAAATACTGATCGTGCGCAGCCAGGTTTCCAAGCTCTGCGGCCAGGTGGTACGGGCAAAGCAGCGCGGCGCAGGCCGTAGCCGTGGCCGCCCTGGGCATAGATGCGCGTCACGGCTGCGCAAGGATCACGACGTAAAAGACCTATACCGTCTTATGGAAAGAGTGAAATAACGGACGGAGGCGTGCAGAGGGATGGTAGGCGAGGCGGGGCTTGAACCCACAACCCCCGGCTTAGAAGGCCGGTGCTCTATCCAGTTGAGCTACTCGCCCATGCTTCTTCTTATTCTACCGTCGAATGGCTCCGAAGCGCATCTGTCAGTGCCGCCAGCGCAGCCGCAAGCGTACGTTCCGCATCCGCGAAAGACGTGCCGCAGGAAGTCACGTAAGCGGTGATTCCCAAGTCCATCCTATCCGCGGTGATGATGGTGCGGCGAATGACCATATCGGCGCGGCAGCAACCGAGCGGTACGGCGCGCAGAAGGCGGCACACGCGTTTACAGACGGCCTCGGCGATGGTCGGCTGCGCCCATTCCGCACTTTCACTGGGCAGCATGTCGATGTAACAGCCCATGGCGTGGTCCATGCAGCCGGGCGGCACATCCAACTCGCCGGCGTCAAATTCATCCGCTTCGAGGCTTGGCCAGAAATCGCATTTGCAGGTCCAGACCGGCGAAGCAGCGGCATTCAGCTTTGCCAGGGTCTCGGCCAATGCGGGAAGCCGAGCGGCCTCCGGCAATTGCCAAGCCTGTTCCGGGGCGCGCCGCAGATCGACTAACCCTGGCCAGTGAGCGTCGATGACCGGCGCAGCAAGGCCCGCCGCATCAGGGCCTACCTCGAACTCCCAGTCAGCTTCCATATGCCTCGCCGGTCACGGCCATCAGGAACCGCATTACCGTCGCCTCCGCCCAGTGAATCTCGTCTCCGGAGTCGCGTGAAAGATAGCCGCAGTGGCCGCCGTGAAGGGTCTCGACAAGGGTTACGTGCGGGTTGGCGAGCAGCTTCGCGCGCGTCTCCGGCAGCAAGCGGATGAAGGGGTCATCCTGAGCGCGCAGAATTAGTGTGGGAACCGCGATCTTGTCCGCCACGCGGGCGCTGGCGGCGCGATAGTAGTAGTCGTCGGCGTTCAGAAAACCCCAGTAGCGGGACAGGATTTTGTCGTCGAACTGGCGGATGGAGCGCACCGGCCCGATGGCCTTTGGGTTCGCATAGATCGCCGGAAAGAGCTTTGCCTTGCGCCGGTAGCGCGCCAACAGGCCGCGCAGAAACTTAACTTCATAGCCGCGGTTGAGCGGCTCATGCAAGGCATCTGCGCCGACCGCCAGATCGATGGCCGGGCAGACCGTGGCAACAGCAACCAGCGGCACGGCGTTGCCCCACTCTCCGGCCAGCTTCAGCACCATGTTGCCGCCCATCGAGTAGCCCGCCAGCGCCACCCGCTCCAGGCCGTATCGCCCGGCATAATGGCGCACCACCGCGCCCACGTCGCCCGAGAGTCCGGAGTGATAGAGCGTGGGCGTCAGCGTCTCCGTGCCGCCGCAGGTGCGCATATTCATGCGCACGACGTTGCAACCGGCCTTCCAGGCGCGGGCGGCGATACCGAGAATGTAGCGCGACTCCGACGAGCCTTCCAGGCCATGAACCAGAACAACGGTAAGCCGCCTGGCCCGCTCCGGCTCCGCCTGCCAGTGGCAATGACAGAGCACGCGGCTGCCATCGGCCGGGTCTACCTCGACCGTCTCTGCAACCGACGCAAGCCGGAAGGCCGGCCGGGGAAGAAAATTTCCAACGATCGTCTGCAAGTGGGCGTTGGCCAGGCCGCGGCGCGGTATAAATGCCGTCAGCCACCCCGGCGGCAAAGACCCGTTGCCCGGGGCTTCACGCAATCCCGCCGGAGCTCCGGAGGAATCATTGTCAAACCCTGTATTTTCTTTGATATTCGGAATCACGGAGGCTCGGTCATCGAGGAGGTTAGCTCTTGCCGCGCGAGCAAACTTGGGGCGGTTAGAGGGGATCGAACCCTCGACATCCTGAGCCACAGTCAGGCGTTCTGCCGCTGAACTATAACCGCCATCTACACCGATTGTAGCATTGAATCAGGTGATTCGGCTCAGCTGCAGGTGCAGAGATCCTGGGGAATTCCAGCTCATGGAAGCTTGTTCCTGGCCGCATTCGCCGCGCAAAAATGGCGTGGAGATATGTCTTTCAAAACTGAGTCAGGCTCAGCACATTCCCATCCGGGTCGTGAAACCAGGCGATGCGCGCGCCGCTGGGCGAGGTCCAGATGCCGAGCGGGTTGGCGTTATTCAGGCCGGGATAGCGCAGGAATTGAACCCCGGCAGCGGTGAGCCGCTCGACGGTTCCTTCAATGGCTTCCACCTCCCAGCCGAGCACCGTGCCGGGCGCTGGTTTGTGCTCGCCGCCGGGAGTCACTCGCAGCATGGTTCCATTGGCGTCGAAGACCAGCGCGAAGGGCTTTTCCTCTTCCACCAGACGAAGCCCTAACACATCTTCATAAAAAGCGCGCGCCCTCGCCCAGTCTGTCATGTGAACAAAGGCCATGATCTTGCTGCTGCCTAGAATCGACCCGTCCATCCTGACTCACCTCCACAAGGATTCTCCACAGACCTCAACGCAGGGACAAGAACAAAGCGATGCCCCCGCTCATGGGAGTATTGGCGCAGCCATAAATATTCAAAAAATAATTGTTGCTTATCCTGGCAAGAGTTATGATTCCTGCCAGCCGCCTCTGCGGACAAAGGAGATTCACCCCCATGGCTCCAAATGCCCCCGTTCCAGCGAGAGTAAAAAATACCGGCCTGGTGAATGCCACCAGCGAGATCGTCCAGAGTTTGCAGGACTTCGAACTTCCCGACCTACAGCAGTTCACGCGGGAAGGCGTGTACTCAAACACTGCCAGCAAAGATTTTCATCTTTTCTATGTTGGCCGCGATAACGTGCATGAAATCCTTAAGTATGTGCTGTCGCGCGTCCGGGTTTCCCTGTATTTGAATATGTTCGGCTACGACGACGATGAGTTGAACGCCATCCTGATGGCCAAGGTGATGGACCCGACCGTGACCATGCTGATCACGCTGGATCAGAGTCAGGCCGGCGGCGTGCATGAGAAGTCGCTGATTGCGGCGGACCAGAAAAGCAATCTAGCCGCCTTCAACACGCATTTCGTCATCGGCCAGTCCCTGACCGGACAAATCAGCCACACCAAGGGATTTGTAGCCGATGGCAAGGTGGGTGCGGAGGGCTCGACGAACTGGTCGGCCTCCGGGGAAGGCATCTTTGTGAACGGAACCTGGAATATCTCCGGGCCAGCCGCGCCCGCGGGGCCAGTAAATCCGGGCAAGGGATATGTGGCGCAAAACAACACCCAGTCGATCTTTACCGATCAGGACACCATTAACCGCTTCCAGACCGAACTGATCGCTGAACATCTGATTGCCACCAAGGCTGCGGCAAAGAAACCGGCAACCCCGCCCGCTGCAAGGAAGTAACTCAGAAGCGGGTGTCCTGATAACCATCGCTAGGTTCACCGGCGAGTTGTGTATTGCTCTCGCCGGTGGCCGTCGCTCGGACACGGCCTATAAAATCATCCAAAGGGGACGAGTTTGAACGATAAGATGGGCAAGGACGCTAGTGCGGCCACTGCGCGGCGTGATCATGAGCCTCCATCGGCGATCGCGGCCGAGGGATGGCGCTATCACCACATCGGCATTCCCACGCGCGTGCCGCGGCCTGATGAGGTGCACGTGCCGCATCTGAAGATTCACGTGGCGGGATTCGAGTCCAGTCCCTGCGGCATTCAGTGGATGCGCTTCGACGAGGATGCGCCTTACCCGGAGATCATCAAGACAGTGCCGCACGTGGCCTTCGAGGTGGACGACCTGGCCGTGGCGCTCGTTGGGAAAGAGATTCTGACGCCGCCGAACTCTCCGAGCGAGGGCGTCATGGTGGCGATGATCCTCGACCAGGGCGCTCCGGTGGAACTGATTGCCTTCTCACGGGCGTTGAAAGAAGTCAGCTCCGTTACTCGTCCAGACGAGCACGAAAGATGAGAATGCCGACGTAGCGATCCATCCATGCTGCCTTCTCGGGCGCAGTCAGCCGGAATTCCTCGGTGACAGCAGGCTCGTCCACAGCATCGATGCGCAAGCCGGCCGCGGCAATCGCGTTGATGTAGTCGCAGACGCGCGGCATGGCGTGCTCCAGCAGCACCTCTTCCTTCCACGGCGACGGATAGCGATAGGGCGCGGTCTGCTGGTATGCGCAGCCGTGGCCCCAGCCCTCAATCTCGTGGCGCAAAATGGCGAAGCGAAAGGGATGCGGCACGGAGATCACCAGCTCTCCGCAGGGAGCCAACAGGCTGCGCAGCATTTGCACCGCCTCCGCCAAGCTGGCTGCGTACATCAGCGCCTGGAAGCAGACGATCAGATCGAAGTTCCGCGAGGCCACCGCGGGCAAGGTTGCTAGGTTTTCAAAGCTGCCCAGCGCGAAGGAGAGATTCGGGCAGCCTGCGTGGCCCTTCCAGTTGGGAGCGAAGCCCTGGCTGGGATCGATGCCGACCACCTCCGCGGCGCCATGCTCCGCAAAAAAACGGGCCTTATCGCCAGTTCCGCAACCCACATCCAGAACGCGCTTGCCCTGCAACGTGCCGCACATTTTGAGCTGAGCCGGCCATTCGATGAGCTGATCGGCGGAGAGCTGCCTCGAAGCTGCGTAGACCTGCGCCAGCGCCTCCCAGGCTTGCGTGGCGTGCGATTCGGGGCGTTCGTGCTGCATGAACTGAGTTTAGAACGGCGGCGGGGAAGTAGAATCGAGTCCAGTGGCAGAACGGCTCTCAGATCAATCCTCTCAACCGGCGCGGTCCAGGTGGGCGCGTGGTATGGGTTTGCTGCGCCCCTCGCACGCGCATACGGCCTTTACAGCGATGCTGGTGCTGATGGCCTCCACTTTTCTGTCGCGCATCATCGGCCTGGCGCGGGTCAAGTACATCGCATGGCTCTTCGGCCGCGGCATGGACGCCGACGCCTTCAACGCCGCCTTTGTGCTGCCCGATATGATTTCGTATTTTCTGGTGGGTGGCGCGGCCTCTATCACCTTTGTCACCATCCTCACTCGCTATCGCGAGAGCGGGCGCGAGGACGAGGGTCAGCGTTCGCTTTCGGTGATTCTCACCACCATGTACCTGGTGCTGGGAGGGGCGATTGTGCTGGCGGAGATCTTTGCCCCGTGGTACATCCGTTGGTGGTTCGACGGTTTTGACGCGCAAAAAGCGGCGGTTTGCGTGCATCTGACGCGCATTCTGCTGCCCGCGCAATTATTCTTCTTTGCCGGCGGAGTCTTCGGCGCGGTGCTGCTGGTGCGCAAGCAGTTCAGCGTGCAGGCGGTGGCGCCGCTGATCTATGGCCTGGGCACCATCGTCGGCGGCCTGCTGCTGGAGCGCCGCATCGGCATCTCTTCGTTGGCCATCGGCACGCTGGCCGGGGCGTTTCTCGGGCCGTTTCTGCTGAACGCAATCTTCGCGCGACGGGCGGGCACACGCTACCGGTTCATTCTTGACTGGCGCGACCCCGGCCTGCGTGAGTGGGTGCGGCTGTCACTGCCGCTGATGGTGGGCGTTTCGCTGGTCACCGCCGATAGCTGGATCATCGCCCACTTCGCCTCCAAGACCGACGGCGCGGTTTCGCTGATGGCCTACGCGAAGCAGCTCTTCACCGCGCCGATGGCGATGCTGGCGCAGGCAGCCGGTGCGGCCTCGATGCCCTTCTTCGCCAGCCTGTGGACGAAGGATCGCCGCTACGAATTTGCCGTCGGGGTAGCGGATTCTGTCTCCCGCGTGGCCGCGTTGGGCTTTCTGGCGGCCTCGGCGATGGTGGCTCTGGCCGCGCCGCTGGTGGAACTGCTCTTCATGGGCGGACGTTTTTCCTTGAGCGATGCGCGAGAATGCGCCGCCTACTTCGCCGTCTTCTCCGTCTCCCTCTTTCTGTGGTCGGCGCAGGCGATTTATTCGCGCGCCTTTTATGCCGCGGGGAACACGCTGCTACCCATGGTGGCGGGCACCGTGGTCACGCTGCTTTCGCTGCCCATCTACTACTCGCTCTATCATGCGCATGGAGCGATGGGGCTGGCGGCTGCCTCCGACGGGGGTATTGCGATGCAGACAGTGACGCTGGCAGTGCTGCTGCACCGGCGGCGCATGGTCTCTCTGGCCAGCCTGGACTATGCCGAACTGGGCCGCTGCCTGCTGGCCGCGGTGACGAGCGGCGCGGGGGTTGGCGTGGTCTTCTGGTGGCTTGGCGGCGTGCTGCACCGGGCGGCGCCGGGCCGGACGCAATGGATCGACCTGGCGGTGCTCGTGGCCGGATCGGCGCTGTGGGTGGTCATCGTCAAGTTGGTGCTGGAAAAGACCGGGTCGGCGCTGCCCCGTGTGGCGATGAAGCGGCTGGGGCTGGGATAAGACGGTATCACGGCGATTTCGGCTTCATTTCCCGACATTATTTTGTCTGAATTCAGCCTTTTCCACTTGGATGGACGGCCTGCTGCCTCAAGCCTTCAACAGACACAAACGCCCCCGCGTCGGCAGGGGCGCTTGTCTTGGAACTGGATTCCAGCGCTCGGCTACATCTGGAGCGGCTTGGGCGTCTCGGGCGCGGCGGGAGCCGGTGCCCCTGTGGGAGCTGCCGGCTTAGCTTCGGTCTTGCGGATGTCGATGCCACCCTTGAAAAAGGCGCCGTCCTCAATGCTGATGCGCGCCGCGGCCACATCGCCGGTCAGAGCGCCCTCGGCGCGGATATCCACCCGGTCCGAGGCGGCGACATTGCCGCGCACCTTGCCCAGAATCACGATTTCGCGGGCGGCGATGCTGGCTGAGACCTGGCCGTTGCGGCCCACAGTGACGCGGTTGCCGGGCAGGCTGATGCTGCCCTCGACCTTGCCGTCGATGAACAGCGACTCGGTGCCGGTGATCTCTCCCTTGATAGTCAGGCCCTTGCCGATGGTTGCCTGGTCGCCGGCCGTAGCTGGGGGCCGAAGTGCGGGTTCAGCGGCGGCTGTGGGCGATACGGGGCGGGAGGGTTCTGGTGCGGGGCTGAGATGTACGGGTCCGGGTTGGTTGGGTTTCCACATTGCGCTCACGGTAATTCCTTTTCTGTCCTGAGAGGACGGTGGCTTGCAAGGCAAGGGCCTTTGCCTTGGGCCCAAAATCAAAATGTGCGGAGTGCGGGGCTTGGGGCCCCGTGCAACCCGCGTACGGCCACAACTAGATGTTACCTCTTCGCGGCCCGCCGGTGTACTGCGATTCCGTTATTCTAAGCCAGCGTGCGGTGGAGAATCGAATGCGTGGGCAAGGTTAAGCAGAGAAAGCCAATATTGACAACAGCGAACCGGGCCTGACCGAAAGGGGAAGGCCGCGCGCTGGGCACAATCGCGGCCGATATGAGCTGAACAAATTAAGATTCGCGCCGGAAGGCGTTTCACACGGCGCAACAATGCCCTACTCTGGAGCTATGACCGATCGAGAACTACTGGCGCGGATTGCCCGCTCCGCCGGGCAGAAGGCCGGATACAAGCAACTGGTACGCGAGCTGAGCCTCGGTGGCGGGCGCGAGCGGCGCCTGCTGCTGGAGCAACTGGCGCGGCTGACCGTACGCGGCGCGCTGACCAAGCTCGACCGGGAGCACTGGAGCATTCGCAGGGCAATTTCCGGCCTTGGGGGCACGGGCGGCACGCGCGACAATCTGGCCGCCGGGCGGCTCGATCTGCATCGCGACGGCTATGGCTTTGTGCGCCTCAACGCGCGTCAAGCCGTCGGTGAGGACGACATCTTCATTCCCCCCAACGAGATCAACGGCGCTATGCAGGGCGACCAGGTGCTGGTCGAGGTCGAGCCGCCCAAGGCCGACGGGCGACGCATGGGCCGCATCGTGCGCGTGCTGGAGCGGCACAACCCGACAGTCGTTGGAGTCTTTCATTATGCGCGGTCCGATCGCGCAGCGGGGCACACGGTTGTTCCCTTCGACGAGCGCATGACGCAGCCGATTCTGATTCCCGAAAGCTCCCAGCTTCCTCCGGCCAAAGAAACCGCCACGCCGCATCGGGTTCTGGGAAGCGAAGCGGCCGCAACCTCGACCCACGAGAGCCTAGAAGGGATGGTCGTCGATGTGGAGATCACCAGTTGGCCGACGCCCACGCGGCCGCCTATCGGCAAGGTGATCGAGGTGCTGGGTGATTCGGATGATTTTGGCGTCGATGTGGAGATGATGATCCGCAAGCACCAGTTGCCACACGTCTTTCCGGACAACGTACTCGCCGAGGCACGCGCCGTGGCCCACCTTGACGAGGAAGAGATTGCGCAACGGCAAGATTTTCGCGCACTGCCAATCGTCACCATCGACGGCGAGACAGCGCGCGACTTCGACGACGCCGTGCTGGTGACCGAGTGCGGCGACGGAGGCTACGAGTTGCAAGTCCACATTGCCGACGTAGCTGAGTACGTCCGCGCCGGGACGGACCTCGATCTGGAAGCGCGTCTGCGCGGAACCAGCGTTTACTTCCCCGACCGCGCCATTCCGATGCTGCCGCAGGAGCTATCGACGGGCATTTGCAGCCTGCGCCCCGGCGAAGACCGCCTTGTCCTGAGCTGCATCATGCAGCTCGATTCCACCGGGCGCATCGAGAGCTACGAGATCGTCGAAGGTGTGATTCGCTCGGCGGCGCGAATGACCTACACGGAAGTCCACGCGATTCTCGAAGGCGACGTGGAAACCCGCACACGCTACGCCGCTCTGACGCCTGACTTCGAGCGAATGCGCAAGCTGGCCGTGATGATGAACAAGCGCCGCAGTGCGCGCGGCAGCATCGACTTCGACCTGCCCGAGACGGTGATCGAGTTCGACGAGCAGGGCCAGATGCGCGGCGTCACCAAGTCTGAACGCACCTGGGCCAACCGCCTCATAGAGGAGTTCATGCTGGCCGCCAACGAGTGCGTTGCCACCTGGCTGGAAGATATGGGCGTGCCCTCGCTCTATCGCATCCATGAGAAACCGGAGCCGCGCCGCGTGGTCCAGTTCGAGGAGCTGGCCGCCGCCTTCGGCTACACGCTCGGTCTGGGCGCGCTGCCCGTCAAGCGGATGCAGATGAAAAGTGACCGTCGCGAGGCCCGTCACACCGGACGCAGCGTCCGTACCCATGAGGTCGCCGAGGACATTCCCGTCACGCCGCGCATGTACCAGAAGCTGGCAGCAAAGATCGAGGGCAAGCTGGAGGAGCGGATTCTGAGCTACCTGATGCTGCGCTCTCTGATGCAGGCGCGCTACTCGGAGATCAACGAAGGCCACTTTGCCCTGGCCGCGCCGACATACACGCACTTCACCTCGCCCATCCGCCGCTACCCCGATCTGATCGTCCATCGCATCGTGAAGGCGCTACTGCGCGAGGGCGTGAGCGGTGAGGGCGTGGTGGCGGAGGGGCGGCACAGCTCGCCCTGGACGCATCCGAATGAAGGGCTGTCAAATAGACGGGTGCCCCAGGTCCCGATTTTGAGACTTGGGATTCCACAAACGATCGAGCCGCCGATTCCTGAGGTCGAGCTTGCGCAGATTGCCGAGGAGACCAGCCAGACCGAGCGCCGCGCCGCCGAGGCCGAGCGTGAGCTGGTCGAGTGGAAGAAGGTGCGCTTCATGCAGGACAAGGTGGGCGAGGAGTTTGCCGCGCTGGTGCTGAACCCGGCCAAGTACGGGCTCTTTGTCGAGTTGACCGACCTCTTTGTCGAGGGGCTTGTGCCTATCGATTCGCTCGCCGGCGACCGCTACACATGGCGCGAAAACACGCACGAGATTATCGGCGAGCGCACCGGACGCCGCTTCCGCGCCGGCGACCGCGTGCAGGTAATTCTGGACCGCATCCTGGCGGCTGAGCGCAAGCTTCAATTCTCCATCGTCGAAGAGGGCATTCCCCTGACCGGCAATAAAGCCGCGCCGGGAAAATCGAACAAGCCCAAGAAGAGCAAGCGCAAGGACACGACTGCTCCGCGAGCGAAGGGCAAGAAGCGCTTCGGCAAAAAGGTTAAAAGACGGTAAACCAGTTGCCTATTTGGCCAGCTTCACGGATAGATCGCCAATCAGCGGCAGCTTGAAAAGCTTCCCATTAAAGGCGTTGATCACAGGCACCAGCCAGATGGCAAGCCAGCACAGCTCAATCAGCCTCCACACGAGTCCATAAAGGAAAAATCCGAGGAAAAGCACGGTAACACTCAGAACAATTCCAAGTGCGATGTCGATGACAATCGCCGCCGCGCACAGTAGAATTGACTGCCATGCGTGGAAGCGAATGGAGGATTTCTGGTTGTAGGGCGCTACCAGCAGAAAGATAATCGCCGGGATAGGGGTGAAGTAGGCAAGGCCAGCGGCGGCGTTGTCGCTAAGGCCAGTTTGCGAAGTTTCTTCGGGCACCGTTTCTCCTTTGTGCGTGATCAAACGATTTTGATGAACTGCCCAGGTTTGTGACAATGCGGAATGCAGGTGGACGCCAACCGCGAGGAGGAGAGAGAACGCGCACGGCCGCCGAGTGGAGGCCGTGCCCTGCTTGATACTGGCCTTCGGGGTGCTACCCGTTGGCCTGGCGTTCGGCCAGGGTGCCTAGGATCGGTAGCTTGAGTCGCTTGCCATTCAATGCGCTCACCGCGCAAAAAGCCCAAACAAGCAACCAGAAAATCGCGATCAGCCATATGGTAGGCACAGCCAGGAATACGCCAGGTACTCCGATCCACTCAAATACATAGCTCAGCAGATAGCTGACGACCAACGTCAAAAAGTTGAGGTAGACGGACTGCCAGGCGTGGAAGCGGACAAAGGGGCTTTTTTTGTATGGGACAAGGATCAGGAAGGCGACTGCCGGGAGGAATGTGATGTAGGCGATCGCGCCGGCTGCATTGTCAGTGATGCCAGACTGTTTCGGTTCGGACATGGTGATTCCTTTCTTTGTCGAGACTGGAATGGTACAAACGAATACTCCGCGCCCTGGCCAGACTCGGCAATCCTGAAAGAAATCCGGAAAGCAATGAGCGGAAGGCATGGAACTGAGACGAGATTATAAGAGCGCTGGCGCTAGGCAATTGTCAAGCGGAATCTTACGAGGGGACGCGGATGGTTACCCAGAGCGTGGAGAGATACCGGGGATAATTGGCAAGATTCTCGTGCAAAGGGCACTGGGTTAAGACAGTATCAGGAAAGACGCTCGCATAGGCGGTTGTTTAGCGAAATCTCCGCTAAACCATCAGAACATGCCCGCTGGGATCTGTTGCGGAGAGGGTTGGATTCTGTCCAGCAGCTCCGGATCGTTGTTGCGGACGTTCCCAACGCGGCCGCTGACCGGCCAGACAAGCATTTTTTCGGCGGGAAACGGGCGGAGCAGGTCGATGGGCGGCCGGGCCGGGTCGCCGGGCACAAGCCAGTGGTCGTAGTCGCGCGGCTCCAGAATGACCGGCATGCGGTTGTGGATAGGCTGCATGATTTCATTGGGGCTGGTGGTGAGGATGGCGAAGGTTTCCAACGGCGGCCCTTGTGCTGGCTGCCAACTCTCCCAGAGTCCAGCAAAGGCAAAGGGTTCGCCGCTGGCGAGGGCTATGGCGAAGGGCTGTTTTGTCTTGGCGTCAACCTGTTGCCACTCGTAAAAACCGTCGGCGGGCACCAGGCAGCGGCGCGACTTCAATGCCTCGCGAAAGGCGGGCTTGCGGAGGACTTCCTCGGCGCGCGCGTTAAAGGTCGAGAAGCCTGGCTTGGCGTCCTTGGCCCAGAAGGGTACCAGTCCCCAGCGTTGCAAAGTAAACTCCCGGCTGCCGCTCATGGAATTGAGCCGCACCACTGGCTGAACGCTCTGCGGAGCGATGTTGTAGCTGGCCGCAAAGAAGGGAATCCCCCTTGGTTCTATATCAAACCAGCCGGAGAGTGTCTGCAGCTCGGATTGGCGCATGAATCGGCAGCACATACCCGGACAGGATATTCGTTTGCGGCCAGGGATGGCCAACCGGCGGAGCGGTACGCTCGATCCCATACAATGAAGCCAGGAGCATGACGGATGGCACACATGGTGTTTTGCGTTCGCTACAAAAAAGAGATGGAGGGTCTGGAAGAGCCTCCCTTCGACTCGGAGTTCGGCCAGAAGATCTTCAAGAACGTCTCGCAGGCGGCCTGGGGCGAGTGGGTTGACCGGCAAAAAATGCTGCTGAACGAGTACCGCTTGCAGCCCTGGACCCCCCAGGCGCAGCAGTTTCTGGTCGAGCAGATGGAGCAGTTCTTCTTCAGCGAGGGGCTCGGCCTGCCGCAAGAGTTCGTTCCGCCGACGCAGTGAGAGACAGAGATCAGCCGCCGCCGATGGCCGTCATGCTTGATGAAGGATTATCGGGACGCGCACGAGCGTTCTGAGGCTGTCTCGTGTAAACTAAGGACGACCCCAACA
>JBKQLG010000103.1:0-2876 GCA_052147235.1 Occallatibacter sp. | reverse complement strand
GATAACGCTCTGGGTGGCGGCGGCTCTGGGGTCGCTGGATGACCTTCAAATTGGAGACACCCTCTATCCGCCGATTGGAGCGTACGATCATTCCGTACGCACCGCCATGACGGCTGCGATCGCTCGCCATGTCCCTCCCGCCAACCCTTTCTTCGCCAATGCAGCGGCCCCACTGCGCTATCACTATTTGTGGTTGCTGTTTTGCAGCTTGCCGATGAAAGTGGTGCATTTGTCGCCGCGTCATGTGGTGGATGCCGGCGTCGTCTGGTGCGGTGTGGGCTTAATGTGCACGATCGCGCTTGGCCTCAAATTCTTAATTGGCGCCCGAACCGGCATCGAGCGAAAAGCCTTGATCGCGGTTGGCCTGCTCTCGGTCACCGGCCTGGATATTTTGCCGACTCTCTACCTTACTCACACTTTGAGGTTTTGGCTGGCTGACATGGAGAAGTGGAGCGAGTCACAAATTGATTCTTGGGCCAGCTCCTTGCTCTGGGTGCCGCACAACGTCGCCGCCTTGATTGCATGCTTCGTTGCTTTCGTGCTCCTACGCCATCAGGCCGACGCAAATCGCCGATGGGCTACTGGGCCGGTCATTGTGGCGGGGATGGCCTTCGCCAGCGCGGTGGGCATGTCCGTCTACGTTACCTTCACCTTTGTCATTGTCGTCGGCCTTTGGTTGCTGGCAACGGTGGCGCGGAAGGATTGGCTCGAAGCAGCGATGTTCATTGCTGCGGGAGTGGTGGCGCTGCTGTGGGCGCTGAGTTTTCTTTCTAGTCTTCGTGGTCCCGCCGGCGGCGGCGCCTTTCTAGAATTTGCGCTTCGCCCATTTTCAGCTGGGATTTTCGTATTGCAACGTATCGGCATACACATCCGGACGCAATCCGAGGTACTGGTCGCGAATGCGATTTTGCTGCCAATTAGCTATGCGATCGAACTTGGATTCTTTTTCGCCATCGGCATTCTGCGCCTGCGGCAGCTTGCGCGGGGCAAGGTCGAGGCGAGCGCCAACGAACTGGCTGCCTGGACTTTTGTCGCGACCAGCTTTCTGATCGGCTCGTTCCTTCGTTCGAGCACCATCGGCACCAACGACCTAGGCTGGCGATGTTTCCTTCCGGCCCAGTTGGTCCTTCTGCTGTGGGGGGCGACGATCGTGCATGGGTGGTGGTTTCGTGAGGCTGCCGACACACCCTCGGCCGCGCCGGGGCGATTGGGTCAAGGGGCAGTGGTGACGCTGCTGATTCTCGGCCTGACCGGCACTGCGTACCAAGTGTTCATGCTGCGCATGTTCCCGATCCTTTTAGATCACGGTGCGATTGCGGGGCCGAGCTGGGTGACCACGGACCGTCAGTTCGGCAAGAGGGCCTATGCACTTCGGTCAGCCTACGAGGCCCTCGATGCGCAACTTCCAGCCTCGGCGGTCTTGCAGAGCAATCCCGCTACTGAGGATGTCATCCTGCACATGCTGTATTCCGGTCACGACTCGACCGCCGGTGCCGGGAAATGCGGGTTAGACTTTGGTGGTGACGCGGGCGCATGTGATCTCCGGTTGCGGGAGCTATCTGGCCTGTTCCTGCCTTTCAATGGCACCAATTTAGACGCCGTATGCCGAGAGTATGGCATCGATGCGGTTGTGGTGGAAGATACAGATCCCGTGTGGCGAGAACCAACTTCCTGGATCTGGAGACGACAACCGGCGGTCGCCAACGACTACGTAAGGGCGTTTCTTTGTGGCGCGGCTGCGGATAACGCTCATCATTGATATTGAATGCAGGACGACTCTCGCCTCACATCGCCAACATGCAAAGAGCGGTATCTTAAAACCATGGGATTTTCGGCCAGCAAAACCTATCCGATAGTCCGGTCGATCTTCATCCTGCTCGTGCTCTGCAGCGCCTTCTGCGCCGGGTTTCACACGGTTGCCGACTACGACATGGGTTGGCACCTGGCCACAGGGCGCTACGTCGTCCAACACCATCAAATCCCGCGCACCGATGTTTTATCGTTTACATCAGCGGGAAAACCTTGGGCCTATCCGCCATTTGCCGGAGTGGTGTTCTATCTCACCTATAGCGCGTTTGGCTATGCTGGTCTGAGTTGGTTCTGCGCGCTCGCATGCCTGGCGGTAGTGGCTTACATCGTTCGTCGGGGAGACTTGGGCAGCGCGGCATTGGCGATGCTTGCGGTGCAATCAATAGCCGCACGCACAGCTCCGCGCGCTGATCTCTTCAGTACACTATTCTTCGCTTTCCTTCTAGGCGAACTCTGGGCCTACCATCGGGGAACGCATTCCCGGCTTTGGCTTCTGCCGGTGCTCATGCTGTTGTGGGTCAATCTCCATCCGGGTTTCATCGCAGGACTTGGAGCCATCGGCGCCTATCTCCTGATTGAACTTTCGGACTTGCCGTTTGCAGATCGCCGTCCGGACGTACTTCTGCGGCTCCGAGGCGCATGGCCCTGGGTCACGGCGTGTGCCGTCACAACCCTAATAAATCCTTGGGGCCCGAGAGTCTATATTGCTTCTTTCACATTGTCAGGCTTCGCAGCCCCACCCGAGGGAAGACTTAATAGCAACAGTTTCATCGGCGAGTTCCAGGGCATACCGATTTCGCGGGCTTTGCTGTACCAGCTAATCGACGTCAGGCACATGGAAAATGGGTTCACGTGGTTGCTGTTGCTGGCGATCATCCTGGTCGGGCTTTTCCTCTGGAAACGGCAGTTCGGGGCCGCTGTCATTGCTTCAGTTGCACTCTATTCTGGACTTGCTCATGCGCGGTATATGGGCTTGTTTGCCATTACGATCGCCACTCTCGGTGGACCTTTGCTAAGCGAACTTTGGAAAGGTAGTTGCAGTTCAATCGAGGAGTTTAGGAGAACAA
>JBKQLG010000102.1:0-4069 GCA_052147235.1 Occallatibacter sp. | reverse complement strand
TCCACCAGGCTGAACGGAAAGCCGTCGCGCCAATCGAGAGAGTAGGCAATGGTGAAGTTTCGAGGCAAGGGCATGTAGCCGGAGGAGAGAAATCGGTTGGGCGTGTCCCAGGGAAGTGGGCCGCCTGCCTGCGGGCTGAAAAGGACGTTGTCGATGGCGAAATCCAGGACGGCGTTGGAGTCAGCCTTGGAGCGCGTGTAGGAAGCGAAAAGCATGTGGCCACCCCGAAAAGTGTGGCGCGCGGAAATCTCCACCGAATCGTAGTGGTCCCGCTCGACGCTCTCCAACTGGTACTTGCCGCCGAGCGCGACACCATGATTAAGAAAAGCCCAGCCGTCGCGCCCCCGTATATCAAGGAACTGAAGTTGAAAGTAGATGGCCCGCGGCATCTTCCTTTCAATGCCCAAGCTCCAGTTGGTGAAACGAGGGAACTTGAGCCTCCGCTGATCGACCAGGAACGAAGCCACCAACGGCGGTTGCACAAGCGTTTGGCCTGTCGACCCGTAGAAAAGATCCGTACGCTGCCCATCCAGGGAGCGAGTAATCAGATCGAGATTCGTCGCGTCGCCATAGACGCCCACTCCGCCGGAAAGTTTGGTGTCGCCACTCCGGCTTAGGAGATAGGTTGAGGCAAGGCGCGGGGAGACAAGGAAGTCCCTGACCACATCGTCCCAGTCATTGGCGAAGGCGATTGCATACTCCACCTGGTCGGGATAACTTGCGCGATAACTCACGGTGACGGTCCGCACCACTACCTGAGCGTTCAAGGAAAGGGAAGGTGCGTTGAGCAGGAGCGCATCGCCCGGCCAGACATCGGCGGCAAAGCTCAGTCTAGTTCCCTTGTAAGTGCCGCTCCACAGCGCGCTGACGCCTGCTGAGGCCTGTTCGATGGTCAGGGCCGCATTGCGGCAATCCGCAGAACTGCGCGCCGGGGGACTGGTCACCGAGCCGATCCACGCGGCCTCGACGGGCATTCCGGCCAGCGCAAGCGCCTGCTGGCTTGCGGTGTTGACCGCACGCCCCACGGCCCTTCCGACAGTGCGATAACTCACCGCGATCTGCTCGCCTGCCACTGGCGCATACCCGGTGTAAAACACCAGCTTGCCGGTGCGCTCCAGGTGGCACTCGGCGGCCTCGGCCGTTGTGCCTACCCGCCGGGTATAGGGAGAGCCGCTTGGCGGCGTGCTCACCACCCAGCCCGAACCGAGATTCGTCAGATTGATTGCGCGCATGGTTCCTATCAGGTTGATGCTGCTGACCGCCACCACACTGCAACTTCCGATAAGGCTGGCGATTGCGCCATCATAGAGAGTTACCGGCATTCCGCCCACTCCGTTGACAAACTGCTGGATCTCCATCTGCACGTTTCCCGCAGCGGAATTCCACGCTCCGCCATAGGCGATTTGCCCGCTGTCTCCACAGGAATAATAAGTTGCCAGCTCCCGTTCGTTTTCCGTGCAATGCACTCGGACGCGCAGCGTGTATTGATAGGATGGATTGATCGTATAAGACGTTCCCACCGGGCTTCCTTGAATCAGCGGTTGCAATGAGACAGCCCCTGTGCCTGGCTGTGCGGTTGCCTGAAAGCCCGCAATGCATCCAGCCTGCCTGTCCATCCCAACGAAGAAGCCGGCCAGGATGCCGGTGCTGCCAGTAGAAAGAGTGACACCTACAGCCTCCAGCAGCAGGGTTCCGCCTAACTCCACCGGATCCAGCCAGGCCAGCAGCGTTTCCCCGTCGATTCCATTGCCGCCCTGCATCGCCAGTCCGCCCGCGCCAAGCACGAGATAGCCGGCTCCGGCGGAAATTACCCATACTGCCTCGTTGATTTGGGACTCATTGAAGAGCTCGCTGATGATAGTGGACTGGGATGAAGCGGGAAAGTATGGGTCTGCCGCCAGATAAAACTGTGTTGTAACTCCGTCCCCCAGAAAGTATTCGCTCACATAGGCAACCGGCTCATGCTCTCCGCAAATAGTCACATCGTTTGCCAGAGCGCGCTTGATGCTGGACGTGAATCCCAGGACTGCCAGATTCAGGCTGCCATCTGTCTCGTTTAATGGATGCACGACGTTTTGCACCGAAGAAACTGTGAGCGCCCCATTGACCGCTCGATACGCAGCCCGCGTCATGCTTGCCACCTGCCCGGCGCTCTTGCTCCACGACGCGCCCGGATCGGGGGCATAATAGCTCACTGTTGCGCCCAGTGAAAGCCCTTGTGTCGATAGCACGGTAACTCCAGTGCGAGTCACCAACTTCGTCATCAGCGTTCCGGCGTTTTCACCCGCTGCGCCAGTGCTGGGTGGCATAAGATTTTGGTCCAGAAGCAATTCGTCGCTCAGAGCCTGGATAGCAATCCGGTAGCGCGGTCCTTCTATCGCCAAGCCGGCATATTCCGGCAGCGGAGTTACCGCAATGTAACCCGTAAAGTAATAGGTTCCATCGTCCCCCGTTACCGCCAGAAACTGATTGCGCAAGGGCATTGCCAAGCTACCATTGGTTGACAGACTCAGCCACAGTTGGCATAAGGAGGGCTCGTTCAGCTTGCGCTCGATCGTCAGAGGCCGCACTGCATCGAGCGCGGCTGTGTAGTGTTGCCCATTGATCGTAATCTTCATCGTGACTCTCTGCCCCGCTGACTCGCTGAATTGCTGACTCGCTTATACCAGTGCGTTCGCCGCGGGTAAGAAGCTCCGGTAACAGACAATCCGCTCCCCGTCCAGCGGATCGGTCACGGGCAGCGCCAGAAATTGTCCTTTGAGCAAGACCCTTGCAAGCCTGTTCGTATTCTTGCCGTCCAGCGGCAATGCGGCCTCTTGCGCGCTGGCCATGGTCTGCAGGCGTGGATAATGGATGAAGATTCGCTCTCCCTGACTGCCTTGCATAACAAACAGCGCCGACCACTCCTGATAAAAACAGCCGCCTTCGCGATCCACAAATCCAGAGACCGCCTGTAACTTGGATCCGGCAGCTGGAGCTCCGCCGGGCAAAGGACCGGCAAGCGTTAGCCCGGCCGAAGTTACCTGCGATACGAATGCTACGTTGAAGGTCACGCGCCGGATGTAGTTAACATCGGTCAGTGCCTGCCGCAGATACGCACCCGATACCGGCGTGCCCACATAGCCGGTCTGCCCCGTGTAATCCGCGTCCAGCGCGATGATCTCGCCGGCCGAGAATGTTTCGGCATCGGTTGATGCCAGCGCGATGAATGTGGCAGTCGATCCGCTAAGTGTTGTTACCGCTATAGCTGCCTGGGCGCCATCCGCGGCTGGGGCTGCGCCACTTGCAGGAGCCAGCAGATTCATGTGCTGTGAGCCCGTGGCCAGAGCCATGGTCAGCTTTGTCCAGCTTAGAAACTCGAAACTCACCTGCGCCTCAAGTGTCTCGCGCACCTGCTCCAGCGTGCTAGCCGGAATGCCTGTCAACACAGCAGCGGTCTTGCTGTCCGGCTTGCGTGTAAACTCTTGAATCCAGCCCAGGCTGATCCACGGAGCCGGCGGCGCGTCCAGGCTGAAACTGCCCTGCTCCGTCGGATCAAAAAGAACTGGCGTCTGCGCTGTGCGATTCACCGGCGCGAAATAACCGCGAACCCGCCGCGCCACCGGAGCGGGAGCCGAAAACCAAGTTGTCGCCATTTACTCCCCCTGCTCCTGGTAGCTGTAAACCATCACTTTTGCGGAACGGCAAAGCTGGTCCCGCTGGGTCGCAATCGGCCCAAACTCCGGCTCATCCCAAAACACCTTTGTCAGCATCGCTGCCGGCGGCGTGGTCGTGTAGTTGAGCTTGGGAGTGTAGAAAGGCTGCATGATCGCCGCCAGTTCCTCGTCCATTTCACTTAAGGACCGGCCGCGGTCCAGCCCGCCGAAGCTTTGCGTTCCGCAGGTCTGATAGATCATCTCGCATTGCTCGGCCACCATCGTCGACCCGAGATCCAAATCCACGCCCAGGCCCAGCCAGCGCAGAACAAATACGTCACTGGGAAGTTGACTAAAGGGGGCCTCAGCCTCCTCCACCAAAATCCCCGGACGCACTGCGCCACGCAGCAGGATCGTCCGCTCCGGATTGATCG
>JBKQLG010000101.1:0-5116 GCA_052147235.1 Occallatibacter sp. | reverse complement strand
GCGTAGAAGCGCTCGGGGAGTGGAATGATCCCGTTGGAGCCGCTGCCGAAGGCGCGAAGCTGGCCATAGCGCGTGTTGCGGGCCACCACGAAGCGGCCTTTGTCGAAGCTGTAATAGCTGGAATTGGAGGTGTCGATGCGGTTGAACTCGGCCTCCGCGCCAAAGAAGCGATCGGAGAGGAACTCCTGAAAGCTGGTGTAGGTGCCGCGGCGGGCGTCCATGGGCACGTCGCGCGTATCGCGAATCCAAGTGAATGCCGGTCCCCCGACGCGCGTTGCCGTCGCGAGCAGGGAGATTTCTCCAGGAAAGACCTGCAAGCTGCTGGCGGACACTTTGACGCGGCGGAAATCGATTTCGTAGACGAAGGTGTTGGCGCGGGAGAGCCATGATCCGGGGCGATTGAAGTTCTGGGTCCCGCGGAATGCGCCTTCGAGCCGGGAAGCCACGTAGGTTGAAACATCCAGGCTGTTGGCATAGCCGCCGGAAAAGGTGAAGCCGAAGTTGGGATTGCCTTCAAGGTGCGGGACCTGGTACTGGATGCCGATACTTTGCTCAAGCAAGCCATACGTACCGCGCAGCGAGATCGATTGATCGCGGCCAAAAAGGCTGGTGCGGGTGAGGTCGGCGAGCACGCGGGGGCTGACGCCGGTTTTGCCATTGGGGTTGCAGCGGACACCTCCGGCGGTGGCGCCGGCGCAGTTGTTTTGCGGCTGGCCGGTTTGGGCCTCGAAGCCGCCGCCCAGGGTGAGCGTCCAGCGGCGCGCCTCAACGGCCTGCAGCAAAATCATCTTTTGCGGCGCGGCTCCGTCGGGGTTTTCGATAGCCGCATTCACTTCGTTAAAGAGGGCAAAGTTATAGAGATTGCGCTGCGTATCGGCGAGCGCCGTTCGGTTGAGCGGATCGCCTGCGTGCAGAGTGATGGCTCGGGCCACGGTCTGCGGGCGCGTGAATTCGAGGCCCGTCAAATAGACGTTGCGAACAAAGATCTGTTCGCCTTCATCAACGTGGAAGACGACATCGACTTTGCCGGAATCGGAGGGTTCCGGCTGCTGGGAGATTGTGACAGCCGCTTGATCGAAGCCGCGGGTGTAGTACTCGGTGACGATCGCGTCGTGGTCTCCGGCCAGGTTGCGCGGTGAAAGCATCTGGCCTGGTGTGGTGTTGAGGAGAGCGGCAAGCTGAGCGGTCGCGATGTGGCTGTTGCCATCGAAAGTGAGCGTGCCCACGTGCAGTTGCTGGCCTTCAGCAATGTGGTATGTGACCACGAGGGGGGCGGCTCGCGACCCGGCTGCAGCGGCGGGGGCCGGGTGGTCGGCGACGACTGTCTCAGGAGTACTGGTTTCAGGCGTGACTTTCACCTGGGAGAAGCCATTGTTCCGATACACAGCCTCGAGCGCGCTGACGTCAGCCGAGACCAGCGCCTGGCTGTAGACGCCATGGCGGTCGAGAACGCCGGCGGGATGAACGCTCAGCAGATTCATGAGCGTCGCGGTATCGAAGTAGCGATTGCCGGCGATGGAGACTTTCTGGACGCTGCGGCGCGCGCCGAGTTGGACTGTGTAGAGAATGTTGACCTGATCGCTGCCCGGCGACTGGGATTTGTGGTCGACCTTGGCATCGAAATAGCCAAGGCCCTGAAAGTAGTCGCGCAAGCGGCGGTTGCCTTCATTGAGCAGGTCCTCGTCAACGCTGCCTTCCTGAAAGATGGGGACGAGCCGCTTGACGTGCTCCGAGTCGACGGCCGCGCCGTGAACTTCGACCTCGACCACAGGCCCGCGGACGGCGGTGAAGCGATAGTCGACTGACTTGGTGGCGGTATTGTATTGCGCGGATTCGAGCTTGACGTCGGCTTCCAAGCGGCCCTCTTTTTGATAGTCGCGGAGCACGCCATCGAGCGCGTGATTGACGGTATCGCGATCGACATGCGCGCCGGTGCGCAGACCGGCATGGCGGCGAAAGCTCTCGAGGCTCAAGCCGGAGTCGCCGGTGACGGCGATGGTTCCGACCCGAGCCCTCGGTCCCGAGACCACGCGAAAGGCGACATCGGCAAGCTGCTGTTTGGGGTGGGGTGTCACGGTTTGCGCGATGGACGATTCGTGATAGCCGTTTTCTTCAAGGGTGGAACGCATCTGGGCGACGGCGCGAAGCATCTTGGCCGGGGTCAGGCGTGTTCCGGCTTCAAGCTGAGAGGCGCGCTGGAGGAGCGTGTTCATGGTCGATCCGGAGGCTCCGTCTACGCTGACTGTGCCGATAAACGTGCGTGGAGTTCCGGCAAAGACCAACGAAACTCCGTCTGCCTGGCGCGAGCCCTCGACTTCGACATCGTCATATAGACCCGTTTCGTAGAGCTGACGGAGGCTCCGCTTGATGTTTTCGGCGGTGAGCGGGGCACCTTCGGTCTGAGCGAGATGCCCGGGAAGCGGGTTAAGGCGCTCGACCGGGACGCCCTGAAAGGAGATGTGCTGGACCTGCAATCCTTCCCATTGGAGAACGGCGTCGTCGGCTGGGGTTGGGTTCGCGGAGTCGAGCGGGTCAGCGGTTGGGGCGATCAAGGCGGCCCCTGGAGCGCCGGCGGTGTTCTGGCAGCGGGCGCAAATTGGCGCGACGACTGCGCAAAGAAGAATCGATGTGAATACGACCGGGGCGAAGAATGCCGGGCGACGCACTTTGAGGGAAGCGCGTGGGGCGAGCGTTTTCAGAGGGAAGCAAAGCCGATGGGGGGTCCGCGGTCCTCGGGGGCTCCGGCGATCGCTGCACCTTGCTGCCGGCTTTGTGCGCAAGACCAGATCTTAAGAAGTGCTGTGGAATCCTGGCATCCCATTAGAAAGCGGGAGCGGGCCAATATTTCCTCTCGATGGGCGTCGGACTTGGTGATTTTATTCGAGTTCAGCCAACCCAAACTGCCTAACTTTATACTAACGACTAAGGAAGCTGCGGCAAAACCACCGAAACTGTGCTCCGTAACGCTCCCGGGAGGGCAGGCGCTCGATTCGAGTGCTGGAGGAGGGCCTGTCGTATGGGACCCGGATTCAAGATCGCGGTTGCGGTGGAAACGCCTGGAACGGCCGAAGAGTCCCCACCATGGCAAAGACGACCTGAAAGGAAGCGGATGCCCAATTCGTCATCCTCCGCACAAGCGCAAAGACCCATCCCGCCGAAAAGCGGCAATGAGCCCCTGCGCGCCGGCGCGGCGGATCAGTCTTCAAGCGGCGCACGCCCGGTTTCGTCCGATGGGGATGTTTTAGCTCGGGCACAGGCGGGCGATCATCATGCCTTTGCGCAACTGTATGCGCTGCACAAGCGGCGCATCTATTCGCTTTGCCTGCGCATGGTGGGCAATGTGGCGGAAGCTGAAGACCTGACGCAGGAGGCGTTTCTCCAACTGCATCGCAAGATCGCCACATTCAGGGGAGACTCGGCATTTTCGACGTGGCTGCACAGGCTGGCCATCAATGTTGTGCTGATGCAGTTGCGCAAGAAGGGGCTTTCGCTGATCTCCCTGGACGAGGCCATGGAACCGACGCCGGATGAGGGACCGAGCCGGAGCTTTGGCGCCGCCGATCCGACGCTGACCGGAGCGATCGACCGTCTGGCACTGGAGCGAGCGGTTGCCGACCTGCCCGCAGGGTACCGGCTCATCTTTATCCTTCACGACGTCGAAGGATTTGAGCATAATGAAATTGCATCGATGCTGGATTGCTCGATTGGCAACAGCAAGTCGCAATTGCACAAGGCGCGGCTGAAGCTGCGAGACGCGTTGCGCGCCCAGAAGCGCCCGGAGGAAGGGTCATGAAGGGCGATCCCGGCAACATGAGCTGCGCCGAATTCCAGGCTCAACTGCCCGAGCTGATCGGCTCAGGGGAGGACGTATCCGCGCATCCTCACCTCCAGGACTGCGAACGGTGCCGCGCCTTGCTGGCCGAGTTGGAGACGATCGCCGAGGCGGCCCGCCAACTTTTTCCCAGCGTGGAGCCACCGGACGAGGTCTGGGCACAGATCGAGTCGGCGCTCAAGCAGGAAGGAAAATAAGGGCGGCCAGAGGGAATGGCTGCGAGCCGGCACCATTTGCAGGAGCGAAGGCCGGTTACTCTCACTTTCCGGCCACTTCCGCCGATAGACCCCACGAACGGCTGAAAGCCGCGCGGTTCAAGTGGAGGTAACCCTCAGAAAAATCAGCGCTAATGGCCGTTGAGCTGGGTGTTTGCGTGCACTTATACTGGCACTGGCAGGATCGGCTGGGGTGATCTGGAGCCGGGTGGAACGCCGGCGGAAGCTGCCGCGTAAGGAATCACATGGGCCAAAAAGAGATGGCCGAGGGGCGGAGATGCAACTTTTACTGTTCTGAACTATCTAATTAAGGAAAGTTGATACGAGGACACTCAATGCCAAAGCAGCCAGCCACTCCTGAAAACGCCGAAACACCCCAGAATCCCACGGGCCCGCGGAGGATTGCCGTACTGCCGGTGCGCGACACAGTGCTGTTTCCCCATGCGGTGCTGCCACTGACGGTGGGCCGGGAAAGTTCGATCCAGCTCATCGAGGCTTTGGGCGAAGAGCGGGCGATTGTCGTTGCGGCGCAATTGGATCCACGGCTGGACGCCCCCAAGCCCGCTGACCTGCACGTGGTGGGAACGCTGGCCACGGTGCACAAGGTTGTGCGCATGCCCAACCAGAGCCGGTTTGTGTTCACCGAGGGCGTAAGCCGGGTTCGGCTGCTGAGGTTCGTCCAGTCAGAGCCGTTCATGGTAGCCGAAGTGGAGACGATGGAAGATGCCGAACGGGCTGATTCACCTGAATTTGAGGCACTCGTACGCAATGTGGTGGGCCAGTTTCAGCAGATCGTTTCGGAGTCGCCGACTCTTTCGGACGAATTGAGGACAATCGCCGCGAACATCGACGAACCGGCGAGGCTGGTGGATTTCGTAGCGTCGTCGCTGCCCTTTCTGACCACGGACGACAAGCAGCAGTTGCTGGAAACACCCGCCATCGCCGAGCGGCTGGAGCAGTTGAATAAGCTGCTGGCCAAGGAGATCGAGGTGCAGCAATTGCGCACCAAGATCCAGACCGAGGTGCAGGACCAGGTGCAGCAGTCGCAGCGCGACTACTACCTGCGCGA
>JBKQLG010000100.1:0-3261 GCA_052147235.1 Occallatibacter sp. | reverse complement strand
TTTTTCGAGTCGTTTGTGTTGCGGGAGTTTTTGCCCGGCTATAAAGTCTTCAACGCGGACTTTTCCTGGCTCTTCAACAGTTATTACGAAAGTTTTTCAGCGTTTCCCGAAAAGCGGCTACGGTCGTCGTTTTCGCGGCCGGGGGCCGACGAGGTCATGCGCTATCGCGAGCACGTTGACGCGGCCATGGAGCGGCTGTTCGAGCGCGAGCCCGAGCCGGAAGCATTGCGTCGAATTGAGCTGGGCGCGAACCACGAGGAGCAGCACCAGGAGCTGATGCTGACCGACATTCTGAATGCGTTCTTTACGAATCCGCTGAAACCGAAGTACGCCGAAAGCAGGGACCAAGGGACCAAGGGACCAAGGGAACCGGAAATGCCGCTCCAGTTCGAGAAGTTTGAGGGCGGGCTGAAGGAGGCGGGAAACAACGGTGGCTTCTGCTTCGACAACGAGCTTCCGCGGCATCGAGTTTGGCTAGAGCCGTTTGCGTTGGCCAACCGGCTTGTCACCTGTGGCGAGTTCGCGGAGTTTATGGCCGACGGCGGCTACCGCAAGCCGGAGTTGTGGCTCTCGGCGGGGTGGGACGCAGTGAAGGCGAACGGCTGGCGGGCGCCTCTCTACTGGACCGAAAGAAAGGGTGCATGGACGGTGTTCACGCTGCGCGGAGAGCTGCCGCTCGAGGAGCTGGCAGCAGCGCCGGTGAGCCAGGTAAGCTTTTATGAGGCAGACGCTTACGCGCGCTGGGCTGGCCGCCGGCTGCCCACGGAATTTGAGTGGGAGGCCGCGGCGGAAGGCCAGCCGGTCGAGGGGAATCTGCTGGATTCCGGGCGGCTCATACCTTCCAAAAATCCCGTCCAAAACGAGAACAGTCCGAAGAACCACTGCTATGGGGACTGCTGGGTGTGGACGAGCAGCGCCTACCTGGGCTATCCCGGCTTCAAGCCGCTGGACGGCGCACTGGGCGAGTACAACGGCAAATTCATGAGCGGGCAGATGGTTTTGCGCGGTGGATCTTGCGTCACGCCCGCGCGGCACATCCGCTCCAGCTACCGCAATTTCTTCTCCCCCGAGACACGATGGCAGTTTTCCGGCATTCGGCTGGCAACATAATCGTTTCGACCGCATCAAAATTGAGAGCGAATTAACTGAAAGCACATGAGCGCAGCAGCTTCCCCTGCCCCAGTCCTGCGATTTGACGAACGCGTCGCCAGCGTGGTCCGCGAAGGCCTCGGTTCGCGGCCCAAGCGGCTGCCCGCGTGGCTGTTCTATGATTGCGCCGGCTCAAAGCTTTTCGAGGCAATCACCAGGCTGCCCGAGTACTACCTGACGCGCACCGAGCGGAACATTTTTTTCCACGCTTCAGAGCAGATTCTGGAGCGGGCGAGCAAGGTCCGGCGCCTGCGCATTGCGGAGCTGGGCGCCGGTTCTGCGGAGAAGACGCGGCTGCTGCTGAAGGCCGCGGTGGAACGACAGGGAACGGTGGTTTATGAGCCGGTGGACGTTTCGGCGAGTGCGCTCGACGGCGCGAAAAGGCGGATCGAGCGCGAGATTCCAGCGGTTACCGTGACGCCGCGCGTGATGGATTACACCGATGGCGACGATCGCAGATTTCACCTGGGAGCGATGGACGAGGATGAGAGCCGCCTCGTGCTCTACATCGGATCGAGCATTGGAAATTTTGAGCCGCACCAGGCCGCGCGGTTGCTGCGCCGTGTGCGCGCCGGCCTGGAGATTGGTGACGTGATGCTTCTCGGCGTCGATCTCGTAAAAGACAAAGCAACGCTGATGGCGGCTTATGACGATGCGCAGGGCGTGACGGCGGCCTTTAATCGCAACATGCTTGTGCGCCTGAACCGCGAACTGAACGCTGAATTCGACGTGGAAGCCTTTGCGCATCGCGCGGTGTGGAATCAGGGAAAGGCGCGCATGGAAATGCACCTGGAGAGCCGCATGGCCCAGCAGGTAAGCGTTGACGAGCTGGATATGACCATCGAGTTCGCTGCCGGCGAGACCATTCACACGGAGAACAGCTACAAATACCGGCCGGGGCAGGCTGAGGCGCTGTTCAAGGAAACTGGTTTCCGCGCCGAGGCAACCTGGACCGACCCACGGGGCTGGTTTGCGGTATGCCTCGGGCGGGCTACGTAGCCTTAAGACGCCGACGAATCGTCGTCAACCGAAGTATCATCCACCGGCGTATCGTCAACGGGCGTGTCATCCACGGGAGTGTCGTCCACTGGCGTATCGTCAACCGGTGCGTCTTCGGTTGTATCCGCCGGCGTATCGACCGGCTCGCCTATCGGATCGCCGTATTCGCCTGCTTCGCCTGAGTTGTCGGCAGTTTGCTCTTCGTTTTGAGCGGCGTCGCCGTAGAGTTGCGCGTCGGCCGCATCGCCTGGAGTCGCGTTAGGATCGTTGGCGTAACTGTCAGCGGTCTGCTGGTCCTGATCCGCAGTCTGCTGGTCCGAATTGGCGTAACTTTCGTCCAACTGCGCCGTCCAGGTTTCGTCAGTGTTGTCGGGGCCTCCTTCGTTGGCCACGGTCTCAGATTGCTGATAGGCCTGCTGGGAATCGTTGTATGCGGCTTGATAGTCGCCTGATTGGACGTCCTGGGCCTCTTGCTGCTCGGTCTGCTGAAGCGTTTGCTGGTCATCCCCCAATTGGGTGGGGTCGGTCGTGCTGCCGGAATCAGGATCAGTTGTGCTGGTGGAGTCGGGGTCAGTTGCGCCTGTGCCATCGGGATCGGAGCCAGTCGCTGTCGGATCGCTGCTGGCCGGCTCGGTGGGATCGACGCCGTCGGGCGATGTGGTTCCGTCACCTGTGTCAGGAGCGCCGGTCGGGTCCACTACACCCTCTGCTGTTCCTGGGTCACCAAGGGTCGGATCAGTGGGGTCGGTGATGTCGGGCCCTGCCGTTCCGTCTCCGGTTTCGGGAGCATTCGCCGTTGGGTCCACCGCGCCTTCAGGCCCCGGGTCACCAATCGTTGGTCCGTCCCCGGTGTCGGGAGTGACGGCGATGGGATCGGTCACGCCGGTCGGGTCAATACTCGAGTCGGGCCCCGGATCGCCCTGTGAGGTGGGATCTGACGATGTGGGATCTGATGAAGGTCCGCCATCAGTGCCTGGAGCAGTGGCGTCCGGGTCGATGACAATGACCTCCGGTCCGCCGTCTGGCGCGGCGCCTTCTTCAACCACGATTACTTCCGGATCGCCCGTGGTCGTTCCGGTCGAGTCGGTGGGATCGACAACGGCATCGAAGACT
>JBKQLG010000099.1:0-9327 GCA_052147235.1 Occallatibacter sp. | reverse complement strand
GACCATTTTTAGCCCGCTCAGGATGCGCCCGTCAAGAGATTATTCGGGAAAGTCATTGACCGGCAGCCGGATGCCGCGGCTCGCTTTTGAGACCTAGGCATCCGAGCAGCTAGGAGCTAGAGGCTAGCCGCTAGAAGCTGCACTCAGTACCTGTAGTGCTCCGCCTTGTACGGCCCATCCACCGTCACGCCGATGTAGTCGGCCTGCTTCTGGGTGAGCCTGGTCAGCTTCACGCCGATCTTCTCCAGATGCAGCCGCGCCACCTCTTCGTCCAGCTTCTTGGGCAGCACATATACGCCCACTTTGTAAGTGTCCTTGTTGGCCCACAGGTCGAGCTGCGCCAGCGTCTGATTGGCGAAGCTGTTGCTCATTACAAAGCTCGGATGGCCGGTCGCGCAGCCCAGATTCACCAGCCGTCCCTCGGCCAGCACGAAGACGCTATTGCCAGCGGGGAAGGTATAGTAGTCCACCTGCGGCTTGATGTTGAGCTTTACGACGCCCGGCTCCGCATTAAGCCGGTCCATCTGGATTTCGTTGTCGAAGTGGCCGATGTTGCAGACGATGGCTTGATCCTTCATCCGCTTCATGTGTTCGAGGGTGATGATGTCCACGTTGCCGGTGCAGGTGACGTAGATGTCGCCGCGGCCCAGCGTCTCATCGACCGTAGTCACCTCGAAGCCCTCCATCGCCGCCTGCAGCGCGTTGATGGGATCGACCTCAGTGACGATGCACCTTGCGCCCATACCCCGTAGCGAGTGCGCGCAGCCCTTGCCCACATCGCCGTAGCCGCAGATCACCGCGACCTTGCCAGCCACCATCACGTCGGTCGCCCGCTTGATGCCGTCGGCCAGCGACTCGCGGCAGCCGTAAAGGTTGTCAAACTTCGACTTCGTCACGGAATCGTTCACGTTGATTGCCGGCACCAGAAGCTTCCCCGTCTCAATCATCTTGTAGAGCCGGTGCACGCCGGTCGTGGTTTCTTCGGAGACGCCGCGCCACTCCGCGGCTAACTTGTGCCAGTGCTTCGGATCCTCGGCATAGACCCGCTTCAGCAGATCCTTGATGACCTGCTCCTCGTGGCTGCCTGAAGATGAATTCACCCAGCCGTCGCCCTCTTCCAGTTCATAGCCTTTGTGAATCAGCAACGTCACGTCGCCGCCGTCGTCCACTACCAATTGCGGCCCCTTGCAGCCCTCATGGTTGAGCGCAGCCCAGGTACATTCCCAATACTCTTCCAACGACTCGCCCTTCCACGCGAAGACCGGAACACCGGTCGCGGCAATGGCTGCCGCCGCATGGTCCTGCGTCGAAAAGATGTTGCAGCTTGCCCAGCGCACCTCCGCGCCCAGGCTGACCAGGGTTTCAATCAAGACCGCTGTCTGAATCGTCATGTGCAACGAGCCGGTGATGCGCACCCCGGCCAGCGGTTTGCCGGCCGCATACTTGTTGCGGATCGACATCAGTCCCGGCATCTCCTGCTCGGCGATGGTGATCTCCTTGCGGCCCCAGTCGGCCAGAGCCATGTCGGCGACCTTGTAAGCCAAATCCGTAATCCCCAGTGTTGCGGTTGCCATGTAGATTCTCCTTGTATCGTTAAATCGTGATATATTGATATGTATCAGAGTCAAGCTATGGCGTCAATCATAAAAATTCTCCGCGTCCTGGCCGACCCCATCCGGCTCCGCATTTTGCTGCTGCTCGCGGCTGAGGAACTCTCTGTCGCCGAGTTGCAGGAGATTCTGGCAATGGGCCAAAGCACCATCTCCACGCACCTCTCCCAACTCAAGCAGGCCGGCCTCGTCGAGGACCGCCGCACCGGCAAGAGCAGCCTCTATAAACTAAAGGCCATCGAAGGCGCTCTAGCCGTGCTGTTAACCGAGGCGCGCCAGCAGATTCCCGAAGCGGAACCCGATCAGATCGCGATGCGCCGCGTCGTCAAAAAAAGACAAGACAAGATGCGCGCCTTCTTTGACTCGGTGGCCGGCCGTCTCGGCAAAGACTATATTCCTGGAAAATCATGGAAGAGCATGGCCGAGGCGCTGCTGCGGTTGATGCCGCCGATGGTCATTGCCGATCTGGGCGCCGGCGAGGGCGCCTTTGCGCTGTTGCTGGCGCAGAGGGCCACCAAAGTAATCGCCGTCGACAGCTCCGCCAAAATGATCGAGGTCAGCCGTGAACAGGCGCTCCGCCACGGCTTCAAGAATGTCGAGTATCGGCTGGGCGATATGGAAGAGTTGCCCATCGACGACCGCGCCGTCGATCTGGTCTTCTTCTCCCAGTCGCTCCATCATGCGCTGCACCCGGAGCGCGCCATCCAGGAGGCCTGGAGAATACTTGTCCCTAGCGGCCGCATCGTCGTCCTTGACCTGCTCAAGCACCGCTTTGAAGAGGCGCGCGAGATCTACGCCGATGAATGGCTGGGTTTCAGCGAAGCGGAGCTGGAAGCGATGCTGGAGAAAGCCGGCTTCGTGAATCTGCAAACGTCGGTCGTCCACAAGGAGCCGGAGACGCCGCAGTTTCAGACCTTGCTGGCGGTGGGGAACAAGGCCAGCTAGCATTTTGCGCCGACGCCTGGGATGCCGCAAACTCCATGGCGCGCAAGCGCCGTCTGCCCCACCGCAGGTGGTTACAGCCGGTTGATGAGCGAGGCAATGCAGGCTGCGCCGAAGCCATTGTCGATGTTGACCACCGAGACGTTGGGCGAGCAGGTGTTCAACATGCCCAGCAGCGCCGCCACGCCTCCAAACGACGCGCCGTAACCAACGCTGGTGGGCACGGCCAGAACCGGCGCGTTGACCAGCCCGCCGACGACGGTGGGCAGCGCACCCTCCATGCCGGCGCAGACGATCAGTACGCGCGACGATTGCAGGCTGCTTTTCTGGGCGAGCAGGCGATGAATGCCGGCCACGCCCACATCCGCAATTAATTCAACAGTATTGCCCATCAGGCGCGCCGTGACCACAGCCTCTTCGGCCACCGGCAAGTCGCTGGTTCCGGCACAGACCACGGCAATGGTTCCCTTGCCGGGCGTGGTTGCGGACTGCGTGAGCGTGATGGCGCGGGCAGTCTCGTGAAACTCGGCGCGCGGCTCGGCGGCATGAACCGCTTCGAACATTTCTCGCGTCGCGCGCGTGGCCAGCACATTGCCACCGGCGCTGGCCATGCGGGCAAAGATCGCGGCCACCTGCGCGGCGGTTTTGCCAGAGGCGAAGATGACTTCGGGATTACCTGTGCGCAGGGCGCGATGGTGGTCGAGCTTGGCGAAGCCAATGTCCTCAAAGGGCAGAGCGCGCAGGTGTTCGAGCGCGGTAGAGACTTCAAGCCGGCCTTCACGGACTTCGTTGAGCAGAGCTTCGATCCTTGCGCGATCCATCAGAGATTCTCCTTTGTGACTGCGTAGGCCCGCATCGCTTCTTCCATCACCTGCTTAAGCGGGAGCGAATGCCGCGTAGCGAGCAAACGGCAATCCTCATACTCTGGCGCGGCGTTGGCGATTGTTCCGTTGGGCAGGCGGGCGACCTTGATGCGCACTTTTCCCCAACTTGTTTCGACTTCAGCAAACTCGCGCGCCAGCGCTACCTTGTTCTCCAACCGCCAGCGCAGGCCGATGGTGGTGGTCTCGCGGAAGAGCAGCTTTTGCAGTGCGGGGACGAGATCAGGCCGGCAGAGCACAGTCATCTGCACGCCACTGCGGCCCTTCTTCATCTGCACCGAGACGCGGTAAACATCCCAGGCGCCGGCTTCGAGCAGTTTCTCGCTGACATAGGCGAGTACCTGCGGATTGCAATCGTCGATCACGGTTTCGATGATCGCGATGGATTCGATGGCCGCATCGGAGCTCTCTTCGCCAATCAGCAGGCGCAGCAGATTGGGCTGTCCGTGCGTCTCGCGTCCGCCCGCGCCGTAACCGGTTTTCAGGATGCGCAGGCCGGGGAGCTTTTCGTATTGCACATCGAGCATGCGCAGCAGCACAGCGCCGGTCGGAGTCACGCGCTCCATCGGCTCGCCGGCCGCGTAGACCGGGGCATCGCCCAGCAGAGCCAGCGTGGCCGGCGCGGGGACGGGCAGCGTGCCGTGCTGGCAGAGGACGGTTCCGCTGCCCACATTGAGCGGCGAGGCAAGCCAGCGGTCTACGTTAAGCGCCTCAGCGCCCACGGCGGCGCAGACGATATCGACGATAGTGTCCACCGCGCCCACCTCGTGAAAATGCACTTCTTCAACGGAAACGGAATGGATGGCGGCTTCGGCTTCGCCGAGCAGTTGGAAGGCGCGAATGGAGTGCTGCTTCACACTCTCAGTCAACGGCGCTGCGCAGATGATTTCGACGATTGCCGACAGGGAGCGATGAGGTGCATGGGGGTGCGCGGGATGGTGGTGTTCATGCTCGTGTTCATGATGCGAGTCGGGCGTGATGACATCGACTTTTGTTGCGGCCAGGCCGCCACGGCATATTTTGCGTATATGAAGGCGCGCGCCCACGTTGAGCGCGGCCGCCGTCCGCTCAAGGCAGTCGAAAGGAAGGCCCGCATCGACCATCGCGCCCAGCAGCATGTCGCCGCTGATGCCGGAAAAACACTCCAGGTAAGCAATTTTCATCGCAATGTGATTCTAAACCGCCGGCAATACGCCGCGCCGGACAAGCACTTCGACGGGCAGGACGGCATTCATCGCGCCGGAGCGGAAGCCCTGGCAATCGAGCGTGACGTACTGAAAGCCGGCGAGCTTGAGAGCGGCGGTGATGGCGTCGAGCATCTCCATCGTGAGGGCGCGGGGCAGCTCGGTGCGGGCCAGTTCGACGCGGGCCAGCTCGCCGTGATGGCGCACGCGCAGCTCGCGGAAGCCCAGCGCGCGCAGGCTGTCTTCGGCCTTTTCCACCTGTTCGAGCACCTCGCGGGTCACGGTGCGGCCATATTCGACGCGCGAGGAGAGGCACGGCGCGGCGGGACGGTCCCAGAGCGGGTAGCCGGCGGCCTTGGCCAGCGCGCGAATTTCGCTCTTCGTAAGCCCGGCCTCGGCCAGCGGCGCCAGCACGGCGTGCTCCTCGGCGGCGCGCTGTCCGGGACGGAAGTCGCGTGTGTCGTCGGCGTTCATGCCATAGGCGATGCGCTCAAATCCCAGCCGCTCGCCCAGCGCCTCCATCGCATGAAAGAGCTCGTCCTTGCAGTGGAAGCATCGATTGGCGTCGTTGCGCTGATACTCGGGGCGGCTCAGCTCTTCAGTGGCAATGATATGCAGGGGAATCTCTTCGGCGCGGGCAAAGGCGCAGGCCGCCTCGAAGTCGCGCCGGGCCAGGCTGGGAGAGTCGGCCAGCACGGCGAGCATACGGCTGCCAAGTACGCGATGCGCCGTGGCTGCCAGGTACGCGGAATCCACGCCCCCGGAGTAAGCCACCATCAGGCTGCCTGATTGCGCGAGGCGAGCTTCCAGCGCTTGCAGTTTTAGGCCGGTCTCGTCGTCTGCGGTCTGGGGGAAGGTGGTGTGTATCTCTGCCGCCATAGGGCCGATTATACCGCTTATATGATTACACGCGGTAAAAGGCATACGCCTGCCAGCGGCGCTAGGGGCGGCGGTAGACATCGTAGCCGACCAGTTTGCGGTAGGGCAGAAAGAGCTTTTGTAGCGCTTCGAGCGAGGCTTTGCGCTGCGGTGTGGGATCTTCCTTCATCTGCATGGTGCGCTTGACGATCAGCCAGCGAATGTTGCACCGTTCGGCCTCGGTGACTAGCTGCGTGGGCGTGGAGAGCGGGTCGGTGGCGTTGTCGAAGAGCAGCACCGGAAACTGCGGGGTGCGGCCAGTGACAAAGTAGAATGGGTCTTCGCCGGGAAGAAGGATCAACCCGTCGGAGAAAGGGATTTTGTTGGCGGCGAAGCGCAACAGTTCTTCAAAATCAGGCAAATAGGAGCCGGAAACAGCCATTCCTTTCAGCGTGGGGAATGTCGAATGCACGACGGAGCCTTCATCAAGCACGCGCGCGTAAGAGAGGCGCTCTTCGCTTGCGGTGTAAAGGCCGCCGCAGAGGAGCAGCGTCGCGGAGATGATCGCCGCAAAAGTTGGCGCGAGGAACGGAGTTCGTGGCGTGGGGTCTGAGGCAGGGATGGAAGATTCGATGGAAGCCAGAAAGGCGATCAGTTCGGCGATGAGCAGCATGAGCAACGGCCAAATGGCGTAGGTCGATCCCCACAACTGCTGGGAGAGAAAGGTCCCATTGATGGCGGCCAGCAGAAGAATGGGCAATCCAGTAAACAGGCTGGGATGGCGGCAAAAATTCCAGAGCGTGAGCGCGAAGGAGAGAATCAGCAGCAGAGGCCACAGAGCAAGGAGGCTGTCGGCACGGTCGTCGGCGTCCGTAGAGAGAAAAAGGCCAGCCAGTGTCCTAAGAAACGGCGCGGCGAGCAGGCAAAGAGCCGTAAAACGCGCCCACTGAGCCTTGGCCAAGCGGCTGCTCAGGAGCGCGAGAGCCGCCGTGACGCAGGGCAGACTCCAGAGCAGCGAACGCTCCGCGTAGACGGCGAGCATCTGCTGAAGGCCGGGCAGACGGCGCTGGGAGGCGAATTGAATCGTCCAGTGGAGGTAGTTCCCCACGCCCGCGGTGAAGTGCAAGAGCAGGCCGGCGGTAACGAGCGTTGTAACCACGCCGGCAAGGAGCGCGCCCATGGCAGGAGCGCCGGGTGAGGCCGAAGCGCGGTGGAGTTGCGGTAAGAGTATCAGCAGAAGGATCAGAGCGAATGCGGCGGCAAGAAAGGGCAGACCGATGTTCTGCTTGAAGAAGAGGGGCAGCGAAAGCACTGCGCCGGTGGCGAAGAAGCGCCAGCGCGAGTACGATGCAGTGGAACCTTCCGACAGGCGCTGCAAAAGAAAAATCACGAGCAGGATGGAAAAGGCGCTGTCGCAATCGTAGGAGGGAAAGGGCAGGATGCTGTAGACGCCCAACGGGATGAGCGGCACGGCCAGGAAAAGAGAGACGGGCCAGGCTGCGCGCAGGCGGCCTTGCAGTGTGCGGAGCGCGATCCGCCAAGCCAGCATGGTGGCCAAGCCGTTGACGATGGCAGCGTAGATGACGTGGTGGAAGAAGACCCGTCCGGTGAGGCGCATGATAGCCGCCTGAATTAGAAACGTGAGCGGCGAGTGAACCAGCGGGAAATCGCGATAGGGCATCTGGCCAAGAGCGATGCGAAAGCTCGTGTCCAGCGTGTAGCTTGCGTCCCACAGGACGGCGAGATGGGCGTTCTGCCAAAGCACCACGGCGGCGCCGGCCAGAAAGAGCGCGGAGGCAGCGAGAGTGTCGCGAAGGCTCCAGCGGGCCTGGGTCAGCGGAGGTTCAAGTTGGGCCGGCTTGGGCTTGGGCATCGTGAGTGGCCAGCGGGAGCTGATTGTGTCCCGCTCAATCCATTGATTTTAACGCTCGCGGCCAGTGGCGCAATCCGTCGCTGTAGGCAGCGGACGCCTTGCCGATGAGGGTCTTACAGGTGCTGACCGTCACTGCAACTTAGCGCGGCTTGCCGTAGCCGTTGATTAAGGCGTACAACGGGGTCAGCGGAGTTTGCCAATGAGTGCAGCGCACAACGGCAGCCGGCGGGATTTTCTGAGGATATCCTTACCTGGCGCTGCGTTCCTGTGCGCGGGCAGTGCGAAGGGAGCGTTGGCCACCCCGGCATCGGCTGCAGCGGAATCCGCAGCGACGGGCGCAAAATCCAGGGTCGTCGTCGCGCGCGATGAACGACTGCGCGGCACAGGCTCAACGGTCGATTCGCAGCGGATGCTGGCGCTGGTGGATCGTGCCATGCAGGCTCTCTGCGGCTGCGCAGATCCGTTGGGCGCGTGGCGCAAGCTGGTTCGGCCGGGCGATACGGTCAGCCTCAAGGTGAACACGCTGGGAGGCCGCGGAATCTCCACGAACGTTCAGCTCGTCGCGGCGATCTGCGAGCGCTTGCAGGAGGCCGGAATCAAGCCCGGCGAGATCGTGGTCTGGGACCGCGACAGCGAGGAGCTGGAGCGCGCCGGCTTTCGCATCGAGACCGGTAATGACCGCGTACGCTGCTTCGGCACGGATCGCGTCGGCTATGAGCAGGAGCTTTCGGCGTGGGGCAGCGTGGGCAGTTGCCTGTCAAAGATTCTTACCCAGTACTGCAACGTGCTGATCAATGTGCCCGTGCTGAAGGATCACGACGGCGCGGGCGTAACCATCGCGCTCAAGAATATGTACGGCGTCATTCATAACCCCAACAAGTACCATCCCAACGGCTGCAATCCCTACGTCGCGGACCTGAATATGCTGCCGGAGATTCGCAGCCGGATGCGCTTGACGATCTGCGACGCGACCACCGCAATGTACGAAGGCGGGCCGGGCTACAAGCCGGAGCACAGTTGGAACGCCAATGCATTGCTTGTCTCCACCGATCCGGTGGCGCTCGACCACACCGGGTGGCAGATGATCGAGCGCAAGCGCGCCGATAAGGGATTGAAGACGCTCAAGGCCGAGGAGCGCGAACCGGGTTACATCACTACGGCGGCCGATGGCGAGCATCAGTTGGGAATGAATGACACCAAAAAGATTTCGATTGTCGAAGTGTAGCGGGAAAGATTCGCGGAAAGGTTCATCATGTTCTGTGAATTGGATCTACAAAATACCGTAAGAGGCCCACTGGATCGCCGCTCGTTTCTGAAGTGCGCTCTGGCGTCGGGCGCGGCGCTGGGGATGAGCGGCGCGGCAAAGCCAGCCGCGGCAATTCCATCCGCCACGGCCTCCGAGAGCGAGGACGATGCGCGCTTCGTCGTCGAGGCGAAGTTCTACCAGAAGCTGGCGAATCGCAAGATCAAGTGCAAGCTCTGTCCGCGCGAATGTTCGGTGGGAGACAAGGAGCGCGGCTACTGCGGCGTGCGCGAGAATCGCGGCGGCACTTACTACACGCTGGTCCATTCGCGGGTCTGCGCGGCGCATGTCGATCCCGTCGAGAAGAAGCCGCTCTTCCACTATCTGCCGGGGACGATTGCCTTCTCGATCGCAACGGCCGGCTGCAACGTCAACTGCAAATTCTGCCAGAACTGGGACATCTCGCAATCGCGCCCCGAGCAGGTTCCCTCGCATTACATGCCGCCCAAAAGCGTCGCCGAAATGGCCAAACAATACGACTGCCCCACCATTGCCTACACCTACAGCGAGCCGGTCATCTTCGCCGAATACATCATGGATGCTGCCGATGCGGGCCACGCCGCGGGCGTTCGCAGCATTGTGGTCTCGAACGGCTACATGCAGGAGGATTCGTTGAAGCAGGCGTACGGCAAGATGGACGCCGTCAAGATCGATCTGAAATCCTTCTCCGAGTCGT
>JBKQLG010000098.1:0-3536 GCA_052147235.1 Occallatibacter sp. | reverse complement strand
ACTGGGTGATTTTCTTGCGCCCGAGTTCGCCTTCTTTCTGCAGCTTGGCCAGCGGCTCATAGACCACGGTCAGCAATTGCAGAATGATCGACGCCGTGATGTACGGCATGATGCCCAGGGCAAAAATCGTCATGCGGCGCAACTGGCCGCCCGAGAACAGATCGACAAAACCCAGCAGCGATCCGCTGGTCGAGCCTTGGGTAAAGAAACTTTCCAGTTTGGCTGTATCAATTCCCGGCGTCGGAAGATGCCCGCCCAACCGGTACACGAACAGCATCGCCAGAGTAAACAGGATGCGTTTGCGCAGGTCCGGAATCCGGAAGATGTTAGCCAGTTTGTCGAACATTTACTTCCCCGCCTTCACTACCGGCTTTACCGCCTTAACTTCTAAGACCTCGGCCCTGCCGCCCGCCTTGGTGATTTTTTCTTGCGCCGCCTTGGAGAACTTATGCGCGTGCACGGTGATTGCGACCGTCAGTTCGCCGTCGCCCAGAATCTTGACCGGATGCTTGGTCTTGATGACTCCAGCCTTGCGCAGCACCTCGGGCGTAATGGCAGCGCCGAGCAGTTCCTCGCTCATTTCCAGCAGCCGCTCGAGGCTCACGATGTTGAATTCCTTGCGGAAAATGTTGGTAAAGCCGCGTTTCGGCATGCGGCGGTGCAGCGGCATCTGGCCACCTTCAAAACCGCGAATCATGCGCGAGCCAGTGCGCGAACGCTGCCCCTTGTGACCACGGGTGGACGTCTTGCCCATGCCCGAGCCCATGCCGCGGCCCACGCGCTTGCGCTTTTCCGTCGCCTTCTTCGGTGCTCGAATGTTCGATAAATTCATAAGTAAGCTCTCAGTGAGCTATGAGCTACGAGCCATGAGCTTAGATCTAATGTCTGTGCTCTCAGCTCACGGCTCGCAACTCTATTCCACAAACTCGACCAGATGCGGCACCTTGGCCACCATGCCGCGGATGGCCTGGTTGTCAGGGCGCTCAATCACCTGGTTCAGCCGGGTGAATCCCAGACCCTTGATCACCAGCTTCTGTTTGACCGGGGCACAAATGGCGGAGCGCACCCACTTCAGGTGAATCTTTCCGCTGCCCGAATTCGTTTTCTTCGCCGTCATCGCTAAACCTCGATGCTTGACCTCAATGTTTTGTGGAAGGGCACGACTTCAGTCGTGCCGTCCCGATCCAATAGATTAATCGGGCTTCAGCCCCTGAGGGCCAGCCTCTACAATTCCTGCGCCGTCTTGCCGCGCATGAGCGCTACGCCCTCGCGGGTCTTGAGTTGCTTCAGAGCATCGAACGTCGCCTTGATCACGTTGTGCGGGTTGGTGGTGCCGATTGATTTTGTCAACACGTTCTGCACCCCCGCCGAAGTCATGACCGCGCGCACCGCGCCGCCCGCAATCACCCCCGTGCCTTCCGGAGCCGGCTTCAGCAGTACCTTGCCGGACCCGTAACGCCCGAGCACCAGGTGGGCAATGCTGGTCTGTGTCAGGTTCACCTTGATCAGATTCTTCTTAGCCGATTCGATGGCCTTGCGGATGGCCTGCGGAACTTCCTTGGCCTTGCCCGAACCGTAGCCCACCACCGCGGCCGAAGGGTCGCCCACCACCACCAGCGCGGCGAAGGAAAGGTTCTTGCCGCCCTTGACCACCTTGGTCACGCGGTTGATCGCTACAACCTGATCCTTCAACTGAAACGAATTGGCATCCAGCTTCTTAATCAATGTAGGCATATTTTTTCGCTTCGAGCTACGAGCTATGGGCCGCGAGCAAAACCGCTTTGCTCACAGCTCGCAGCTCAAGACTCATAACTAGAACTGCAATCCCGCTTCGCGGGCCGCGTCGGCCACAGCCTTCACGCGCCCATGATAAATGTAGCCGCCCCGGTCGAACACGACCTTGGTCACACCCTTGGCCTTGGCGCGCTCGGCAATCGTCTTGCCCACAGCCTTCGCGGAGGCCACGTTGCCGCCGGTGCGCTTGGCAGCTTTCTTGTCGCCGTCCGCCTTCTTGCCTTCGGCCTTTTGGCCTTCGGCGGTGCTGGCGGAAACCAGCGTCTTGCCGTGCAGATCGTCGATGACCTGGACGTAAATGTGATTCAGCGAGCGGTACACGTTGAGCCGCGGGCGCTCCGCGGTCCCCTGCATCTTTTTGCGAATGCGGTCGTGTACGTGCCCGCGCTTCTCGTTTTTCGTGATTCGTGTCAGCATCGCTTCGTTTCCCTCTTAACAACCTGGGACCTGAGATCCTTCGCAAAGAACGCTCAGGATGACGCCAGCGGGCTCCCGCTTCGCTCACGCCCGCTAATCGGCGTCACTTCGCTCCGGTCTTTCCAACCTTCTTCTTCAGACGTTCGCCGGCATAGCGCACGCCCTTGTTCTTGTACGGATCGGGGGGACGCAGCGAGCGCATTTCCGCCGCTACTTGTCCCACCTGCTGCCGGTCGATGCCAGTCAGCGCGATCTTGGTCTGCTTCGGATCGACCGTTGCATCCACGCCCGTCGGCAACGGGTACTCGATCGGATGCGAATAGCCCAGGTTGAACACCACCATCGACTTGCCCTTCATTTCGGCCCGGTAGCCGATGCCGACGATTTCCAGTTCGCGAGTCCAACCCTTGGTCACGCCTTCGACCGCGTTGTTAACCAGCGCGCGCGCCAGCCCGTGCAGCGCGGCCTGCGAATCGTTCTCGCGGATGGCGACGATGTTTCCATCCTTCTGCTCGACCGTGATGCCCGCCGGCAGTGCGGTATCCAGCTTGCCCTTCGGCCCCTGCACCGCGACCGTGTGGCCTTCGATTTTGACCGTCACCCCTTTGGGGATCGCGATCGGCTTTTTTCCAATTCTCGACATAAGCTTTCAGCTCTCAGCTTTCAGCTCTCAGCTTCATCCCCGTCGCTTTTACTGAAAACTGACGGCTGACAGCTGATAGCTTCTTCTCTAGTAAATCTGGCACAGCAACTCGCCGCCCACGCCCTCTTTGCGGGCCTGGCGGCCGGTCATCACGCCACGTGGAGTGGTGAGGATGTTGATCCCCATGCCGCCCAGCACGCGCGGAATCTCGCTGCGGCGCACGTAGACGCGGCATCCCGGGCGCGACACGCGCTCCACCTTCGAGATGGCCGCTTCGTTGTTGGCACCATACTTCAGGTAAATCCGGATGACCTTGTGGCCTTCTTCTTCCGTCGGCTTGAAATTCGAGATGTAGCCCTCTTCTTTCAGAATGCGGGCAATCTCCAGCTTCAGGCGCGAAGCCGGGATGTCCACCTTCTGGTGCCGGGCCTGGAGTGCGTTCCGCACTCGCGTCAGCATGTCTGCGACCGGATCGGTCAACCTCATCGTTGGTTTCTCCTCTAGCCACCCGTTCGCTCCGCGTTCCGCGGAGAACCTGCAGCAGCTTTGCTTCTTCACATCAAATCCCAGCTACGGCCACCGTCGCTGAAACTTGTTAACTATCGTTAACTTTAACCACGGCTGTCATCCTGAGTGGCGCACTTTGCCGCGAAGGATCCCTACCCCACTGCACGAACCCGCT
>JBKQLG010000097.1:0-34985 GCA_052147235.1 Occallatibacter sp. | reverse complement strand
CGCCGCCTCTTGCTTGAACTCAAGCGTGTAACGTCCTCGCTTCGACTTCGTCATCTTCGCTACCCTTTCGCATTAGAACAGCTTGCTAAGGGATACGTTTTGCACGGGCAAGGTCACCTCTCTTGTCAGGCTATCCCAAAGTGATCTATGCAGGTCGAATGGGATACTGTGATTTGGCGTTTGGCGTGTTCTGATTCGTCCTGAAAAACGCCCTTCAGTCCAGCGATCCATCCGGAACAGCTGGCCATTTTCTCGACCGCTTCTTCCATTGCGAATTCAAACCGGGCGCGGGAAATTCAGATTCTCATGCTATAAACATCACACAAGGAGGACGCCGGTTGCGAACGGAGTCTCTGCCATTCCTGCCATGAACAAAGAAATGAGGAACAGCCACCAAAACAGCCACTCGATCAAAACAAAGATTGCAGCCGATTTGGCTGCCTCGTATCTTATTGATTTTATGTTACTTTTTGCTCCTCAGGTCGGACTCGAACCTACAACCCTTCGGTTAACGGGAAAAAGCATCCCCAAGAGTATCACAGAACTGCTGGGGATTTTCACCTGAGGACCCGGCGCGATGCAAGCTGCTAAACTGCCGCTGCCAGCATTCGCGCCGAGTTCGGCAGCGTCGGCGCAGTGCATGATTTTGGCCGATATTCTGCGATACACAGTAGTTTTGCACATTTTTTGATGACAGGTGCGGTAGATTCATGTATATAATTTCTTAACGGTTGCACCCGCAGCTGTAGAATCAAGTTTTTCCCCCCGGATTTTGGAGAATTCGGCTCGGCAGGCGGGTAGTCCTTCCAAAGCATTTTCACAAAGTGCAACCTTCCCATTGCTAGAGGATTTTTGAGCCTTGGCGACGTTCAGAGAGGATCGGCCTGAGGCCGGTTCCTTTTTGTGTTCGATCAGCAGGTTCCGATCTGTGGACTAGCAGGGCGAGGGTGCGATTGGCGGTCAGCAGCAGCCTAAAACGGTTCACGATTGTGCCGCACCATATCGACGGAGGTCGGCTCATGGGTTGCAGGTTGTGGATGATGTCCCCAAAACCCCGGCGGAAGAGCGTTGCCGGCGGTAAGGCTTGCTGCTCATGGGCGGCGATTTTGCTGTCGATGGCTGCTTTAGCTCATCCTTTAATGGCGCAGAACCCCACGATCACCAACATCAATCCCAGCAGTGTCACGGCGGGCAGCACCGCATTCACGCTGACGGTGACGGGCACCAATTACGACGCGACATCCACGGTAAGCGTAAATACGTTCGCGCTGACGCCCTCATCGCAGACCGCGGCGCAATTGCAGGTGACGGTGCCGGCCAACCTGGTTGCAATCGCCGGTTCGCTGCCGGTCCAGGTGATCAATCGTGCCGCCACCGGCGGCCCTCTGTCCTCAAACACCGTGATGCTGACGGTTGGGCCACCGGCTCCCGCGCCCGTGCTGAGCAACGTGGCGCCGGGGTTTTCAGTGCGGGGCGCGAGCCAGGTGCAGATGACGCTGACGGGAGCGAATTTCAGGCCTGGCGCGACGGTGGTGGTCTCACCGCCGCTGGCGAGTTTGAGCGCTTCCACCGGCATGACGCAGGCGGCCGACATAAACGTGTTGAGCGTGCGGGTGCTGAGTAGCGGGCTCATGACGGCGCGCATTGATGTGAGCCCGACAGCGGCAACCGGGCTGCGCGCGGTGGACGTGCTGAATGCGGACGGAACAAGCACGGTCGTGGGCATAGGCGCCGCGGCGGGGGGCAGTTCGCAGCCTTTGCGCATTCAGGCAGGCAGTTCGCTAGGCGCACCGGTGACGGTCGTCGATTTGACCCTGATGCATCCGCGCAATGGAACCGTGGCGATGCGCAACCAGGAACTGTATGCGAATGCGATTCTGGGCGGATCGGGCTCGGGAACGGTCATCGGCGAGTGGGTGTGGGACGGCAACGTGGTGGAGCAGTTTTCAGCTTCGTTTGTGGGCGGGACGAGCACCACGATCACCACGCACGAGCCGCTGCCCACCTCTCTGCTGGGCGTGCATCGGTTGCAGTTGCGCATCGTTCAGCCCAACCAGGTGGCGAGCGTTCCCATCACGGTGGTGGTGAATCCCGGCAACTGGCAACTGGAGCAATTGATTTTGCCGGAGTATGGACAGGAATTCACTGGCGCCAATCCGCCTTCGTTCTTGTGGGCTCCGGTTCCCGGCGCGGTAAAGTACGAGGTAGGCTTCACGACGCGGCCCTATCTCAGTACCATCGGCCAGTGGTTCGATGTGGAAGACAATCGCTGGGACGTGCCTGCGGAGATATGGCAAGGCCAGCCAATGGGGCCGCTGTATTGGACGGTGCGGACGATCGACTCCGACGGCGTTGCGCGCAAGCCGCTGCCGCTGCGCAGCATTTTGCACGCGGCCGATGGAGGATTGAGCGCGCTGCATCCGGCGCCGGGCCGAACGCCGGCGGGGCATACGCTGATCGAATGGAAACCGGGCATTGGAAGCGGATATTACTTTGTAACGATCAGCCGCGACTTTGCCGGCACGCAGGTTGTGCGCCAGTATCTGACCAAGGATCCGAAACTGGATTTACGCGCCGCGGAAGCAAAACTGCTGGCCGGGACCACATACTACTGGCAGGTGGATGAGATTTCCTCGGCGGGGCAGTTAATCTTCTCCGGACCGGTGAAGAGTTTTGTAGCGGAGCCAGGACTAGGGCCGCAGTCGCGGCTGTGGACGGCGGAGCGAACAGTTTTGGTGGCTTCGTTGGGCGCTCCGGCCGCGCTGCCTGCCGCAGAAGGCGACTTAGGCAGCCAGCTTTCCGCGCAAACGCCTGCGCCGGGAAGCAGCATCACCCAGTTGCGGCCGCAGATTTCGGTTAGCTTTGCATCGCCGGTGAATCCGGCGGATGTTAGCTTGATGCTCGACGATGTGGATATTACGACGTTGGCGCAGGTAACGGAGTCGAACGCCACGTTCACGCCGCCATTGGCGTTGCAGGGCGGAGAGCACACGGTGAGCTTAAGCGTGGGCAGCGATGCGACGACCTGGAAGTTTACCCTCCAGGCGCCGGCGGCGCCGGCGGCGCCGCAAACACCCGCTCCCGCAGAAGCGCTTCAGGGGCCTGCGCTGGCGCCGGGGACAGATGCGGAAGCTCCGCCCGCAGCCGCGGCTGCGGGCGGCACGATGCCGACCGGAGCCACCGTTGCCAGCGCGCGCCATTCTCAGACGAACGCGGCCACAGCTCAACAGGCCGCCAAGAACGGCGCGCGGCCCACACTCGACGGGCAGATCGGTTTGAACACGGAATGGGCATCGGGATCCAATCCGCCGGATACGAATGTGATCTCGGCGGCGGAGCACTACACCTACCAGAAAGGTCCGTGGCATGTGGATACGAACGGCAGCGGCACGTTGAATTCTGTACTGAATCCACCGCCGCAGCGCACCAGTCATGGGCTGTTCAGCGATTACGTGTTGCAGGCGGAATACAAGCAACCGAATTGGGACGCGAAGCTGCGCTTCGGCACCGTCTCTCCAGGGCTTTACACGGACGCGCAGTTCGTGACCGCAGCGACGCCGCGGCAGGGCGCAGAGGTGATGCTCAAGACTCCGGCGGGAACGCTTGGAGGATTCACCAACACGGACGACACGGCGCTTGGCGGCGGCGCGGGAATCAACTTTCATCAGCAGATTGAGGGCGCGAGCTACCAGCTTCCGCTGCCCAAGTGGGCCGAGCTGCGCGGGATGTGGCTCAATGCGAAAGACACCGGAGCGCCGACCACGGTGGGCTACGATTCAATGGGCAATCCGATCATCCTGCCCAACCCGATTGCGCCGGCCTCGGCTGGAGATGCGATCGGCGCATTGCTCAAATTACACTTGAACGCGAAGTGGTTGTGGACCTCGGAGTACGCGATCAGCTACGACAACGCGAACCTAGCCGATCCCACTTCGAAGCGATTGTTCGGCCGTGCATGGCGCACCGCGATCGCCGGGCAGATAGGCAAGGCGAAGGCAAGCGCGGATTATCGCGAGCTGAGCGCGGCTTTCGGAACGCCGGCGAATCCCAGCCTGACGCAGGCCAGCCAGCCGAACGTGCGCGGCGTGGATGGTTCGCTGAGCGACGCCACGAAAGCGGGAAGTTTCGGGTTCAACTACACGTTCCTCGATAACAACATTCACCCCACCACCAGCGCCGAGCTGCGCATGGACAGCTTTGACGAGACGTGGAGCAAGCCGCTGGGCGCAAAGGCGAATGTTGCCGTCGAAACGCGGCAGTCGCTAACCGGCACGGGTACGATTCCCGCGGCGCTGCAGGGAATGCCGGCGGCGGTGACCGGAGCGCAGGATTTGCGCGACCTGTATGGGAGCGTCAACGCCAGCCGCACTGTTGGCAAAGTAAGCATGAACGCGGGAGCAACGCGCGACTGGAGCCGCAACAACTACATGACCGGCGCGGACACCATTACCTCGTCGATCAACGTGGGCGCAAACCTTGCCACGCACGGAATATTCCAGTTGAATACGCAGGGAAACGTGAATTGGGTCGCCGCGGCTGGACAAACGGTGGGAACAACGCGCACCTATTCGGTGAGCGTGCAGCCCGCGGTTGCCTGGAAACGAATGGGTGTGCAGGTTTCGCCTCTGATGACGGTTTCGGCAGCGCAGACGCTGCTGACCGGCGGCACGGCGACGAGCGACACCTTCAGCGGGCAGTATGGCGGACAGCTTTCATGGACGATGACGGGAGCGTTGAAGTGCAGCACGCTCTCGGCGCAAGGCAGCTACAACCAAAATCACGACCATGTTGCCATGGTCGATACCGACACAACGCAGCTATTGGTGCTGTGGACCGTGACCTGGGGTCACAAGCACACGTTTTGAGGTGCAAACCTCGCGATGAAGCGGCCGATTGCCAATCTCGTTTCCGTTGCGCTGCTGGCGGCAGCGGCCTGCATCGTTGTCCAGGCGCAGAGTCATCGCGCTACGCAAAAGACGATCACCAATCAGCCGCAGAAAACAGTGCCACCCTCGTTTTCGTCGTTCACGCCAACGCAGGCAGCCGCCGGTTCGACTGTAACCCTTACCTTCAACGGCGCAAATCTCGTTGCGCGGACGATGATTCTCACCTTTTCGCCCGCGCAGGGTATTACGGTAAGCAATTTGCTAGCGGTCTCATCGACGCAGATTACGGCCCAGGTGCAGATTGCAGCCGGTGCGCAGTTGGGCAACCGGCAGGTGTTCCTTGTCGATGCGGACCACGATCTGCGCATCGCAACTCCGTTCACCATCACGGCGGCGCAGCAGAATAACTGCCCGCCCGGAAAGCTTACCCCAGCCGGATGCGGGACCACGCCAAACGCCGCTCCGGCACTGCGCGGATTCACGCCTGTGCAGGGCCTGCAAGGGACGACCGTGGCGATGACGTTTACAGGCGTCAACTTCATCGCGCCGGTTACGGTGCTGCTCACACCCAACAGCGGCATCACGGTTCAATCGGCCACGGTAACGAATTCGAATCAGATTCAGGCGCAGATTGCGATCGCTCCAAATGCGCCGCTGGGCGCGCGCGGTGTTGTCGTTACGGTGGGTGGACAGAATAAACTCACAGCTTCGAATACATTCACCGTGATGTCCTCGGCACCGCCGATCCACATTGTGCCCATGCAGATTCTGCGCGTGGTTCCCAACCAGGTCGCCGCGGGCAGCCAGAACGTGGATCTCACGCTCGAAGGCACAGGATTTGTTCCTGGTACGCTGGTGACGTTCACCACCGGGGCCGGCGTGCCCGCGGCGGTAATCGCCAACGGCCCTGCGCGCTACGTCGACAGCACCGAGATGCAGGTGAGCGTAAACGCGCTGCCAACGGCGCTGCCCGGAGGGCGCGACATCGATCTGCAAGCGCCGGGACAGCCTGCGCGGTCCAACGCGTTCGTTGTGAACGGTCAAGCAGGCGCTGCGGGGCAGCAAGCGATCGTTGGCAAGGGAATGCTGAATGTGCTGGCGTCGAAGCCTTCCGGGCCGCCAACGATGCTGAAAATTGCGCCGATCACGCTGCAGAAATTCTCGCAGGGAGTCATTTACCTGGATGGACCGCTCGGCACGGAATCGCAGAGCGACCAGTACACCGACTTCGCTGTTCCGCTGCTCGATGACAACTCTGTTTTCAAATGGCACGAGCAGAACCCCGGGCTCGCCGACTACTACGAGTTGCGCGTATACGCCAAAGACGGCAAGACGCTGCTGACGACGCAGAAGATTACCGGGAAGACGCTTCTTACCATGGGCGGATCGGGCGGTTCCGTGACCGTGGTGCCGACGTATTACCGGCCCGACCCGGCGTTTCTAAAAGCAGTACTCGACCCGGTGCGGCGACTGATCTTCGGCGGCGGCAGAAATCTGCCCGCCGGGCTGGGAGGACAAGGCGCCGCGCAGCAGGGCGGATCGGCCGGCGGCAACAATCCCCCGGTAGTTCCCGATCAATTGAACCCCAAGCTTAGCCAAGGCGATTTGCAGTGGGAAGTTGCGGGATTCCACACCTACAACAAGAACGGTGTGACAACACAGCCACAGCTGAAGCAGATCAACCTTGCCACGCCGCAAAATCGGAATACGGTGCAGAACGCACAGAGCAATGCGCAGTCAGCGGCGCAGAGTTCAGGCGGGACCGTCGATGTGCAGGTGGAAATCTCCGATCGCTGGCCGTTGATGGCGCCGGCTGCGCCGACCGGAATGGCGTGCAATGGAACCGGGTACACCACGGGGAGTCTGCAGGTACAGAATCTCTCGCAGCCTGCGAACGATCCCAACAGCTATATGGGCGACAACTGGGCGCTAGGCGGGACGATCGACCTCTCGCGTTCGCCCTATCAGCCCGACGCCACGCCGCAGTTCGTTACGCCGCCCAAAGGCAGCCCGGGCCTGATTCGCGATGTGTCGCAGGTGAGTTTCAGCAACGTCTTTGTGGACTGGGGCGATGGAACGGTGGTTCCGATGGCTGCTCCGCCGGTTGGGCAAAATGTAACGAATTGGGATCCGAGCCAGCCGCTTCAGTTGCCCTCAAATGGACCGAGCCCGATGGAGCACGCGTATCATTCGTTGGGCGAGTTCACGGTGCGCGTTTACCAGATATCGAACGACGATTTGCAGCACGTGAGCGAGTCGGCAATTTCTTCGAGCGTGGACGGGCCGACGACGCCGTTTTTGCAGACCGCCTTGCTCTCGAAGATGACTTCTTCGGGAGGGCTGAGCAAAAGCGGACTCACGGTCAGCGGGGTGCAGTCCAGTTTTCAGCAGTTGCTTGGGCAGAGCGGCGGCAATTCGGCGGCGTCGCAGGCGGCGAGCGACGCCTACATGCTCTACTGCCATAGGGTGGACATCGTACCTGTCGAGGATCTGGACGCGGATGGTCCCTTGCATCTGAAGAGCATCGCCGATCCGGACTTTGGGGCGTACGACATCTCGGGATACAAGGCTTCGGTTGTCAAACATTTCGGACCTGGCGATCAGTTGGGCAAGACGGGGCAACCGTCGGCCGTAACGCCAATACGTCCGACACCGAGTCTGCAAACGAACCAGGGCAAGACGAGCAGCAAGAGCCCGGTTGAGCTGCTGCCCATTCGCGAAGCGCAGCCCCCGCCGGTGGCGATCTGCAGCACCTGCGACGACGGCATTGACGCGGAGACGACAATTCAGTATTACGGCCAAGGGCAGGTTCGCCTGACGTGGATCGTGGACGGCGTTCAGTCGCAAACGTCATTTCCTCTTGGGCCCTCCCAGAAGCGCATGAACCTGACGCGACAAGGATTCGAAACGATCAGTATGGGGGGGATTTCGATACAGTTTCCGATTCCCGAGCCGCCGATCATCATCAGCCAAAGTTCGCCAATCTACTCACCCGCGCTTGGCGTGCAGCCAGTGGGCAATCACACGGTGCTGGTGGAGGCGGATGTGATGCCGCAGCCGTCGGCGCCAAATCTTTCCAACGCGGTGGGCCGAGCGCTGGGGTCGCTGATTCCATCGGGATTCAAAACGGGTCCGCCTGGCGCAGGAGGTGGAGGCGTCGCGAATGCTGCGACCGGGCCGAATGTCGACGAAGCGCAATCGCTGCTGAACACGCTGGCGCCGCCGGCGGGACGCAATTTGCCGCCGTTGAAGATCGGATTGCTGTCTGGATCGAATCAGAGTGTCTCGGGGCTGGGTGCCGTGCAATACGTCAATGGGCCGCTACAGCAAGCGGTTTCGCAACTGAGCGGCACGGTTCCCGATCAGCACGTCGCTTCGGATGCGAAGGTCTACGAGGTGGTCGCCTCGGACCCGAAGAAGCCGTGCCAGTTTTTGTTCCCTGTCAAGAGCGGCGGGGCCTTCGAGATCAGCGGATTGCAAAGCGGTGTGACGCAGCAGGGGAGCACGTACAGCGGGACGGGAAATCTGATCATTCACTTGGCAACCAACGGCAGCCTTGGATACGAGCAGTACCCGCCGATTCCAGTCGAGATCAAAAACTGGAGCGTTCCCGACGGGCAACACGTGCAGACGGGAAGCATCGATGTCTCGCCCAACCTCGCGCTAGATGCGAGCGTGCCGGGATTGACGGGAACGATCGCGCGGCTGAGCGGGCAGGCAGGCCTCGAGTTGGATGCAACGCTGAACGTTCAGCTCAGTGACGACACGCTGCGGCAGCCGGGCGAACGGCCCGTGGTGTGGAACGGCGTGCAGGCGGAGCTGAAGGCCAATGGCGACTGGGTGAAGGATGGACTGACGATGCCGGACACGCTGATCGGCTGGAGCGCCTTCACCATGCAATCGAGTTCCGTGCGGCTGGATTTGAGCCATCACGACGGAGACGCGGCCGGCTCGCAGTGCGGCCCATTGCAAGGCGCGGACTGGGTGGGCGTGCGCTTCCCGAACCTGGCGATCACCCCATATACGTTCGATCTGGTATCAAGCTCGTCCTTGCAGGTGACCAAGACCGATTGGGGTGTGATTGGAAGCGGCCTGTGCGGCGCGCTGAACACCGGTCCGTTCAAGGCAAATATTGGCGCGGGGTATGTGAAGTTTCAGTCGATCGTGGCAGCGGCAGGGAACGGTTACTTCGATGCGCAGTACAACGGTATGGACGTGCATGTTCCGTGGCTCGAAATCGATTTGACAGGCAACGCGGATTTGCTTACGGGCGGTGGCAAGCAAGCGAATATGACTTTCCCGCTGACCAGCCCGGCGGTGACGAAGAACTACAACAACTTCAGTTTCACGGCCAGCAATCTCACCTTTACCAAGCAGCAGAATGTGGGCTGGGTGGTGCAGGCGAACACTCACTTTGTCTTCTCCGCGCAGAATAAGACGTTCTCGGCTTTCGACCAAGTGTTCAATTTCGGCATGGACGGGCGCGGCTATTTTGCGCAGGGCAGCACGAGCAAAGACATTTCGCTGGGCGCGAGCTCGGTTCTCGATCAGATGCCGGTCGATCTTGCTTCAGTCCACTTGACGGCGCCGGGCTCGGGACCGCAAGTTCTGACGGCGATGTTCAAGACCAACGTACACCTGTCGGAAGTGATGGCCGCAGCGCAGGCGCAGGTGAATTATTCGGTCGATAACAATGGAAACAGCTACACGGCCAGCGGACCATCGTTTGCGCCGTTCACCATCGATGTTCCCTACCCCGCCGGGCAGCCCAGCTCGGATGCACAAGTCCATCCGGTCTATTCCGGATCGGGAGGATCGGGCGGCGACGAGATTTCGGGATCGGTCGACTTATCTGAGCTGGGTGGGCCGCCGATTACCGGTGAGTTCCGGCTGGGCTATCAGGGGGGGCACGATTACTGGCTGACGCGCGTGACGTATTCGCTGGGCGCGACGGGATTGCCCATTATCAATATCCCGATTCCGTTGATGAATCTTTATCGTGTGCAAGGCGGCATCGGCCACAACTTTCCCATCAGTGCATTTGAAGACACAGGCTCTCTGAAATCCGCAGTGCCTTCGATGGACAATTCATTCCTGTTCATGGCGGGAATCCGCGTGGGCATGCCGGACCAGTTTACTTATACGCTCGATGGCGATTTGGCGATCAAGGCCGGCGGCCAGGATGCCGGCGCGCGGCTGGATTTTCACGCGTGGCTTTTGAAGGTGGCCGACAGCGGAAGCGGAGACTTCCAGGGCTATTTACAATATGCCGGCGGCAACTTCGATGCGCGGCTCTGGGGGCATCTCAACCTGCTTGACGGGGCAGCTTCAGTAGATTTAGGCAGCAGCGCGAGCAATGCAGCAGTCGATTTGCATTTTGGACCCAGCGGACCGTGGCATATCGATGCAGGCAAGCAGCAAGGCCCGCGCATCAGCGGGCATTTGCTGTTCACTACGGCAAATATGTACTTCATGCTCTCCGATGCGGGGCTTTCGATTGGCGGCGGAGAGAGTATAGACCTGGAGGTCGGCGACAACTCTGTTGCGTCAGCATACGCGCGGGGCGATGTGGATGCCGGTTTGACGGTAACGCCCCAGCCGCATATCGCCGGAGATTTCTCGGCTGGCGTTTCTGCCGGCGTGTGTGTTGACAACGTGTGCGTGAGCGCGGGGGTTTCCGCGCAGATCCACGCCGAGGCTCTGCCGGTCGAGATGCAGGCCACCGCAAGCATTGGGCTGCCTTGGCCGCTTGGATCGATCTCCTTCACGGTGCATATGTAACGAGGCGATAGCAAAGAGATGATGGGGCGCGTGAAAATCCGGGTACTGGTTCTGGCGCTGCTCTTGGTTGCGGCGCGAAGCGCAGTTGCGCAGCAGGCGAACGGCGCTATGTTTGCCGTTTCCGATGGCAAGGGAGAGATTTCGCTGCTATGGTTTCCGCCGCCAGCCAGGTGGCCTGCGGGCGGATGGAAGCTGACAGACTCGACCGGGCAGACGTTGGCCACGAAGATCAGTATGGGTGACGAGATGGCGCTGCAGCCGTTATCGGTGGAGGATGCGGATGCGATCCGGCGGCTGCCGGCGGTGCTGGCTACGCAGGATGCGAGCCCGAAGCGAGCGCAACTATTCAACATCGTCGGCCTGCGCGCATTGATCGATCCCGCGTATGCGCGCGCTCTGGGGATTGCGTGGACGCTCACCGCTGTTGCGCCCGGCAGCCGCACGTATACGGTTCTGGGGCTTGATGCTAGCGGGAATGCAAATGGCGTGCGGTTGACGAGTCCGGCAGTGGATGCAAGCGCGGCAACGCCGCTGCCGCCATCGCCCGATGGAGTGGAGAGCAAGACGGATGAGCGGGGCGTGCTGCTCTCGTGGCCGCCGCCAGCGGTGAACCAGCAGTTGCCTGCGATTGCGTATGTTGTTGAACGCGATGGCGGCGGGCAAAATGGCGCGGCGGTGACGGCCAAACCGATTGTACCTGGCGTGAAGTGGGACCCGAAAATTCCCTTGCTGCTCGACCGCAACGCTCCGCCGAACGAGATGCTCACCTATCGTGTTTACACCGTGGACGCGTTTGGGCGGCGCAGCAATCCGGCGTCAATACGAATCTTCTTCCCGGATTATCGCGCGCTGGAGCCTCCGCAGCCGGTGACGGCGACGAGCGCGGGGGGAAAGATCGCGGTGAACTGGCCGGCGGCGCAGAAACCCGATCTGGCCGGATATGTTGTGGAGCGCGCGTTTCTGTTCGATGGGCCTTACGAGGCGTTGTCGGCACAGTCTCTGCCCCCGGGTACCTCGCAGTATGAAGATGACGCGGTGCGGGGGGGAACCACCTACTACTACCGGGTGCGCGCGGTGAACTCGCGCGGCGACCTGGGCGCGCCGTCGGATGCGGCGGTGGCGCAGGCAAAGGGCGGCGTGCCTCCGCCAAAGGTGCAGGGCCTGGCGGCCGACGTGGGCCAGACGCGGGTGCGGCTGACGTGGAAGCCGGCGGACTTTCCCGTGGCCGGATACTTCGTGGAGCGGCGCGTGGTGGACGCGGGTGGCGCGGCGGAGGCGTGGGCGCGGCTGAATGCGCGCGTAACGCCCGAGCCGCTGTACGACGACATGCTGGGCCTCACCTCCGATGTGACGGTGGAGTACCACGTGATGACAGTGGGCTTCGACAACGCAGAGGGAGAACCGAGCAACAGCGTGCGGGTGGTCGTGCCGGACAGGTCGATTCCCGAGCCGCCGCTGATCACAGCGGCGAACGGCGCGGATGGCAAAACGCAGATCGGCTTTACTCCTGCGCTCCCGGCGGCGCGGTCGGCGCAGTTCCTGGTGCTGCGGTCGGGATCGGAGACGGATTTGGGCGTGGTAATCGGCGATCCGCTCGCCGGCGATGCACGACACTTCACCGATCTCTACGTGAGTCCCGGCCACCGCTACTGGTATCGGCTGGTCGCGGTGGGCGCGAACGGCAATCGTAGCGATCCGACGCAGCCGGTGGCGATCCGCGTGGGTTCGCCGGAGATGTCCGCGCCCGCGGCTCCCAAGGCGAGCTATACCACCGATCCGTTTCCGCATATCGCGTTACAGTTTGCCGCGCCGCCGGCGGGGCTGAGCATGATCGTGGAGCGGCAGGACGGAGACACGTGGATTCGCATCGCCGGGCCGATGCAGGCAGATAATGCGGCCGATAACAAAGTTCCCGATTCGGGGACGGTGGGCTACCGGATCAGCTTCGTTGCTGCGGACGGCAAAGTCGGGCCGGCGAGTCCGGTGGCGACGGTGGCGGCTCCTGGAAAGTGACCGGTGAGGGGCCAGGGCCACGATGGCTCGCTTCTTGCCGCGCTTGCCGCCCGAGGCCGCCTGTTTCAAGTCCCCAGCGGCGCAGTTCGGATTCGGGCCCGAAACGGCCCAGCACGTAATGCGCCGCCTGGACCAACAGACTGTGCAAATAGATTTTGCCGGTTTTGCCGATGCGATGCTGCGGGTCCAAATCTCCAGACTGGCTCTGCCGCGGACGCAAGCCGAGAAACGCGCCCGCCTGGCGGCTGTGCTGGATGGCATCTGGGCGGTCCAGCGTAAGCACGTAGGCGGCGGCGATCAGTGGCCCGATGCCGGGCGTGGTGTGCAAAATTTGATCTCTGGATAGTGGCCGCCCAGATACTCGATGCCGCAATCCATCTCGCGGATGCTGGCGTTGAGCGCGGCGATCTGGATGAGCAGCGGGCGCGGGGCCTCTGCCAGCCGCGGAGGAATCGAGGAGTTCACGCGCATTTGAAAGCCTTCGGCCGAGCTGACCGGCAGCCGTCGGCCAGCGCTTTTCACCAGGCCGCGCAAGGCGTTGACGATCATGGTCCGGGCGCGCCCCTCGATAGCCGATCAACGCGAATGCACGAGTCAACCTCCCGATGGACTGGAAGGGCGCATAGGCTGGCCAACCATGGATCAAGCCCGGTCAGATCTGCGAACACTGGCCGACTTGTGGGGACTGATCTCTTAAAAGAACTCCTAAGTAATTGTTCTTGCAAATAGTTGTAGCCACCTTTGGAGCAAACTCTCGCTATGCATTGTCGCTATCAGTTTACGCAACAGCCAACTTCCCTTAGCTGACTACCCTCGAATTCATCCACGGTATGGTTATGATTCTGGATATCCGCGAGGATGGGATACCCTTGCCGGGGAAGCTTTGGCATGGGACAAATCGTTCAGGCACAAGTGCGAGAGCGATTCCGGATGTGACGCAAGTGCCGAAAAGATTGTCCAGCATTTCCTCGATTCGGCGATACCGCGCGGGAAGCCCGGCGCGATGCTCACGCGTCGGACGGCGCAACGGGTGAGACACCGCAAAGAAGGACTCTAAACACTTGGACTAATGCCTCGTCACGGCCGACTGTTCTTGAGTCACTTCGCTGTTTGAACAGACGCCCATGTCGCGCAGCACACTGCTGATCGCCGAAAGCAGCGCTTCAATGTCAAAAGTGGTAATTCTTCCAATGGTCCCGATTCTGAAACAGGCTTCATGTGATAATTTGCCGGGGTAGATTGCGAAGCCCAGGGTCCAAAGCCTTTCATAGAAGTCGGCGAATTGGAAAGCTGGGGTGGTAGGGTAGCGAAATGAAGTAATGATGAAGCTCTGGTCCTCGTCCGCGAGATAGATTTCGAAGCCCATGGCCTTCATGCCGCGGCAGAGCGCAACGTGGTTTTGCCGATAGCGTTCTCCTCGCGCGCTTACTCCGCCCTCTTCGTCGAGTTCATTCAGCGCCTGTTCAAAGGCCAGAATGGTGTGAATCGGCGGTGTGAACCGGAAGTGACCATCCGCTTCCATGCTGGCCCATTGATCGTAGAGGTCGAGGCTCAGCGTCCGCGCATTGCCCTTTGCCGAATCCAAAGCGCGACGGTTGGCAAGGACAAACCCAAACCCCGGCACACCCTCGATGCACTTATTCGCTGAAGAAACCAGAAAATCGATATGCGAACCCACCATATCGATGGGAACGGCACCGAAGCTGCTCATCGCATCGACAATGTAGACAGCGCCTGCGGCATGTACCACATGGCCGATTTCTTCCGCTTGGTTCAACATGCCGCTGGTCGTTTCGCAGTGCACCACTGCGACGTGAGTGATTCCGGAAGCCGACTCCAGATATTCAGCGACAAGTTCGGCAGTGAATTTCTTGTTCTCCGCGACTTCAAAGACGTCCAGTGCGATGCCGTGAACACGTGCTGTCTGAGCAATGCGCCGCCCGTAGGCACCGTTGACCAGCGCCAGCAATTTTCCGTCGCGTGGAATCGCCGATGAGATGACCGATTCGACGACAAACGTTCCACTGCCCTGCATCAGAATGCATTCGTATTCCTCGCGTGGATAAGGGCCCAGGTCGAGCAAGCGCCTACGAACATTGTGAACCGCAGCCAGAAAGTCGCTATCCAGCGAGCCAAGATCGCGGAGCATGGCCCCCTTGACCGTAGCGCTGGTGGTCAGGGGGCCGGGAGTAAAGAGCAACTTGCAGGAGTTACCAGAGTGCGCTGTCATTGTCGTCTTCGTCACCGTCGCCGTAGTTGCCGTAGCCAAGGTTGAGCGGAGGCTGTGGAAGCATGGCCACCGGTTTAGGCGGGGCGGTGTAGACTTTATCGCCGCCCATGTATGTCGCTTCGACGACGATATCTTTGATGGTATCCGGTGGGACCTTCCGCGGGTCTTTCTTGAGGACCACGAAGTCCGCCAGTTTGCCGGGGACGATGGAGCCCTTGATGTTTTCTTCAAAGGTGGCGTAAGCGTTGTCCAGTGTCCAGACCTTGATGGCTTCATCCACGCTCACGCTCTGATTTCCTCCGACGACTTCCCCTTGTTGGTCCTTGCGCGTCACCATGTCCTGAATGCGAAGCAGAGGATCGGCAGCAGAGATCGGCGAATCGGAGTGTCCGGCCACGGGAATGCCCATGTCGATCGCGGTCCGGTACGCATGCACCATCTTGAGACGCTCTGGGCCATAGGACTGAAGGATGTTCCCGTATTCCCACATATACGAGTGGAAGACCAGGATGACGTTGTCCTTCTTAGCGCGGTCGAGCAGAGACTGGTTCATGACGCTGGCGTGCTCAAGCCGCCAGCGCGCATCCGGCCGTGGGTTCTGCGCCTCGGCGCGCTCGATGGCCGTGAGCACCATGTCGATTTCACGGTCGCCATTGGTGTGCGTGGCGACCTGCCACCCCGCGTTCCACCACTTCTGATAATCCGCGTCCAACTGCTCCTGGGTGCGCGCGGGAGGGATGCCGTAGTAGCCAGGGCGGTCGGAGTAGGGCTGGCTGAGCCATGCCGTCCGCCCGCTGAAAGAGTTGCCCTGAAAGTTCTTGAGGGAGATAATGCGAAGACGATCGTCGCCGAAGCCGGACTTTATCCCCGCATCGTTGAGCTGGTCGAAATACTGCGAAGAAAACATGAACCCGACGCGAACCGGGTTCTGGTCGCGCAATTCCTGCATGACGCGGAACGAAGACGGGCTTCCTGCCGCAATGTCAACGCTGGTAAGGCCTTTGGCGGAGTATTGACGGAAGCAGTTTAGATAGCCTTTGATTTCCTCGTCGTGCGGGATGCCCACGTGATCGTCGGAGGATGGCGCGCGCTGGCCGGCGCCTGGGGCCGATGGTCCGCGGCCTTCGCCGCGCCGGCCGCGCCCGGCTGCCGGCTGGGCGGCAGACTGATCGGTGGTTGCGGTCTTATCGCCAGACGCAGCGGCTTGCTGTTCGCGCCGGCCCCGTGAAAGCACACCGCGAGCACTTTCGCGCAGCACGCCATTCGGAGTTCCGTCGGGATCGCGGTCCAGAGCACCGCCGGGTGGGTCCGGAGTCTCTTTGGTGACGCCTGCGGCATTGAGCATGAAGCTGTTCACAACGGTGATGTGGCCGGAGCCATGCGTGATCGACACGGACTGCGTTGTGGAGACTTTATCCAGGTCATAGCGGTTGGGATGGCGGCCCAGCGTTACGTCGTTATAGCCGTAGCCAGTGATCGCCTTGCCTGCGGGAGTGATGGCCGCTTTCCGCTTTAATGCAACCACCAGCTCGTCCATGGTCTTCACTTTGTCGGAGCCAAGCCACACTCTGTAGTAGGGCGAGTTCTCGTCGAAGATTGCCTGCGGGTGCAGGTGCGAATCGATGAAGCCGGGAGTTACCGTCATGCCCTTCAGGTCTATCACCGGGGTCGAAGGCGTCTTGAGCTTGAGGATCTGCGCGTTGGTTCCCACCGCGGTGAAGCGGCCGTTGTCGACGGCGAAGGCCTGTGCGGAGGGGTGCGCCGCATCGACGGTAATGACTTTGGCGTTGATATAAATCGTTTCGGCGGCGTGCGCAAGGTTCACAAGGCACGCGGCGCTCGCCAACAGTGCAAGCATTAAACGGAATCGTTTGGCCATTTGCATCTCCATTCTCCAGTGGGCAGGAAAATACGGCGCGGCCGGAGATTCCTGGGGTTAGAAAGTTAAACGCATGCTGATCTGAATGTTGCGCGGCGTGTTGCTTTGGCTCATGGTTGCCATAGTTCCGAAGGTCGCGGAGGCATAGCTGGTGGTCGGGCCTGAGAAGATTACATTGTTGAGAGAATTGAAGGCCTCCGCGCGGAAGGTCGCGACATAGCGCTCTGAAATATGCGTATCCTTCTCCACCATGGCGTCGAGGTTCCACGAATAGGGACTGTTGATGTCCGCCAAATGGCGGCTGGCGTTGCCGAAGGTGTAGCTGGCCGGCTGCGCAAAGGCGGCTGGGTTGAAGTATTCGCCGTTGAGTTTGATCTGCGAGCCGCCAGGCGCCTTATCCGAGATACCGGTCGTATTGGGCCGGTAGCTTCCTCCGTTGTAGGAATGGGAGTTGTTGGTGGCGCTCACCGTTAACGGCCGACCCGAATCGAAGGAGTAGATTCCGCTGATCGCCCAGCCGCCCACAACCTTTGCGGCGATGCCGTGATTGAGAAACGGCTTCTGGTAGCCGATAGGCAATTCATAACGCGTGCTCCAGCGCACTACGTGGGTCTCGTCCTGGTCGGAACGGGACTTGTCGCAGCGCGGGCAATAGTAATCCTGGAATCCCGTGTAAGTCCCCGCCACGCTGGTCATCTCGCCGACGTTGTCGAGGGCTTTGCTGAATGTGTAGCCAAAGAGTTCCGAGAGCCCGTTCTTGGCGCGATGTTCAACGGTCAACTGGCCGGCGTTGTAAGTGGAGTGCCCCACACCGGAGTTAATCTGTTCCACGCCTGTGAACTGCGGGAACGGACGAAGCAGTTGTTCGTAAGCGACCGTAGACAGGCTGAGCGTGGAGGTTGGATCGGTGATGACGCCGGCGAAGGGGTTGCTGACGTTGGCGAGCAGCGCCGATCCTTGAGCCAGATCGGAGTCGGGAATCTGGTTCATATAGAGGGGCTGCATCAGGTGCACGCCTTGGTTGCCGGCGTAAGCCGCGGTGACGACAAAACTGGCGGGCAGCAAACGTTGAACGTCGAGCGAGTAATTGAGCTGATAAGAAATATTCTGATGGCGCCCTGGGCCTGCGATGCTTTGTCCGAGATCGATGCCCAGACCGGCGGCGTTCCCATAAGGGGTGGGAAGGCCCGAGGGAAAGGGGCTGGCCAGGCTGTACCCGACGACGGGGATTGCGCCGTTGGACTGCGCGTCAATCGAGGTTGAAGTTCTGATTGCTCCGTCGGCGTTGGGGAATTGCTGCCAGGCCGCGGCCGGATGGAAAAAGATGCCGAGGCCGGTGTGAACGATGGTCTTCTCGTTGAGTTGATAAGCGAGACCAAGGCGCGGCGAGAAGTGCAGCTTCTCGGGAAGTTGCAACTCTCTGCTGGTGCCGTTCAGGCCCGGAATACCCACGCCGCCCACCAGAGTCGGAAGTGCCGGTTCGCCGGGAAGAGAGGTCACCTGGCCGTTAATCGGCGAAGTGGAGGTGGTGTCGATATAGTTGAGCAGGTCTTCGTTCTCAATGTCGCCCAACTCGAGGTCGTACCGCAAGCCGTAGGTTACCGTCAGCTTGGGAGCGAGCTTCCAGATGTCCTGAGTGTAGAGGCCATAGTAGTAGTGGTGCGACCGGGTCACAGGCTCATATCCCGAGGTAACGGTTGCCAAGCCCAGCAGCAGCTCGGCCATGCCCGAGCCGGAGTCGGTCGAAGGCGTCGTCGTCCACGGACCACTGGTAAACTTGTCGGCTGCGCTGATGGACATTTGATCCGGATCCCATAGCTGCACGGGGTAGCGCCTGGTATCGAAGCCGAATTTGATTGTATGTTTGCCCTTCTCCCAATTGGCGTCGGCCGCATATTGCCAAACCGACGAAAAGTTGCTCTCCAGGGGATACTCGTTACCCAGGGAAGTCACGCCGCCCAGCGCTTGAGCACCGCTGATGCCGAGCGAGGGGCTGAGGGTTGCGGTGACGCCAGGCGCGACGTTAGCGGCATTGAAGCCAAGGCTTCCAGGAGTTCGATGCACCAGCTCACCACGATTGGATTCGCTATGCGCCCAGGAAAAGTGATGTTCGAAGATCAGGTTTGACTTGATGGACCAGGTGTGATTCACGAGGATGCTCTTCCCTGGGATGCGATCATTGGCCATCTGGGGCGACAATCCGTTGCCGAAAAAGTCGGCATTGAGAATGCGATTGCTGAAGTCCGTATAGTGCCCGAAGATGCTGTGCTTAGCGTTGAATTGATGGTCGATGCGCGTATCGTAGCTGTTGTTATCGTCGGTGTTCGGCGCATTGGAGAAGAAATTGTTCTCGTTACTTAAACCTGTTCCCGGGGTGTTAGGCATTGGATAGAGGGCAAGCAGCGCAAGTCCCAGCGCGCTGGGGTTCGGGATCTTGTTGGCCCCATTCTCGCTCAGATAGGATTTGCGGCAATAAGTTGAATTTGCGGTTTTTACGGGTGTTGAAGTGCAAACCGTGCTGCCCACCGGCTGCAGGGTGGTGCTCGCGGGATCGTAGATAACAATCTGGTTTCCTTTGGCATCGAAGGTTTGCGAGAAGTCACCTGTCCTTTCCAGAGCTGTGGGAACGGTTTCCAGCCACGATCCCGCGGTCATGTCTCGAAGCCCATCGTAGGAGAAGAAGAAAAATGTCTTGTTGTGGCCGTTCATCACCTTCGGAATCACTACCGGACCTCCAATCCGGAAGCCGAACTGGTTTCTGCTGAAAGATCCCTTCGCCACCCCGGCCAGGTTGGCGTTGTAGCCGTTGGCGTCCATGTCTTGGTTGCGATAGTACTCAAAGGCCGAGCCGTGCAGCGCATTGGTGCCCGAGCGCAGCGCAAAGGCCACAATGCCTCCACTGGTACGGCCAAACTCCGGGGCATAGGCATCGGTATAAATGCGCGTCTCCTGCACCGAATCGGTTCCTGGAATCCCGGCATCCTGGTTATAGTAGTTGGTGATATTGGCTGCGCCGTCGAGCATTACATCGGTAGTCGAGCCTTTTGCGCCGTTGATGCGGAAGGTGTTGGAGCGGCTTTCGCTGGAATAATTCTGGCCAGATAAACCATCGTCGCCCTTGGTTACACCAACTCCGTCGCTGATGATCTGCAATGGGTTTCGGATATTGAGCGGAATGCTCTCGACGAATGCCGGTTCGATCGTGAGGCCGCGGTCAGCGCGATCGGTTGTCAACTCCGGCGGCACGTCGCTCACCTGAATAGATTGCTGCACCGCGCCAACCTTCAGCGCCAGAGTGAACACCTTGGATTCGCCCACTTCGAGAGTGATTCCGGTCACTACCGTGGTTTCGAATCCAGGGAACTGCGCTTTGATCTCGTAGGTTCCGGGGTCAACGGGCGGCAGGATGAAATCGCCGTTTCCGTCGGTGGTGGTTACCTCATTGACCTGGGTGCTGATGCGCGTCAGGGTCACCTTCGCACCCTTGACGCTGGCATGCTGGGGATCGACCACTTCGCCGCTGACACGGGCATTTTGCGCAAAGAGAGGAAGGCTGAGGAGGACGATTGAGGCTATGAGTAGAATTCGACTCGCAAATCGCATTGGCTGCTCCATTCGAGAATTCGTAAAAAACGGATTCCGCAAGGCAGTTGAAGATGGGGGGTCTTGATTCGCCAGGTTCGCCGCTGTACGTGAGGCAATGGTAGCCAGCTGAAATGCACAAAGTATTAAGGTGAAATGAAAGAAAGGACGCTTAACGGTAATGAACGTCTGTTCATTGTTGGCGTCCTATCGCGCCGTCATTGACGAACGGCATTGATTCGCAACGCCAAAGTGCCTGTTCACTTCGGCATTGCGCGTGAGCGCTCAAACCGGCCTGACGGTGAGGCCGTACTGGTTTGAATTTCATTGGCGGACAGCATTTGAAGGGGAAGATCGCTCACGGCTTTCCGCAACGCGCCTGGAACCTCGTCCGATAGCCTCTCATTTACCCTTCAGGCCGTTGGCTGCAAAGCCTTATCTACAAGCTGGACATCACATTGGCAAGAGGGTTTGAGATTCCAGATCGGCAACAACACCGCGCCGGCGAGAAACGCGGCGCCGGCAAGAACGAGAAAGAGCTGGTCCCATCCGTAGCGTCCACTCACGTAGACAACAACATACGGCGAGAAGATTGCGCCCAAATGCCCAATGCCGTCAACCAGTCCAGACGCGGTTGCCGCGGCCTTTGCCTCGCCGATGTCCTGGGCGCCCGCCCCGGAAAGCAGCGTGTCCGGACCGAAGGAGAAGATGCCTGCCATAGAGATCGCAATCGCAGTGCCTACGAGTCCGTATTTACTCAAGGCCGGCTCAAACAACAGGATGATCCCGAATCCGCACAGCATGATCGCGGAGACGGGAGCGCGCCGCGACTGGCAGAAGCGATCTGAAATGTAGCCCGCCGCCACCGCGCCGAGAATGCCGATCAGCTCATACAAGGACGAAAGGTAGCCTGATGCCTGCAGACTGTACTTCAGCCGAGTCACCATATAAAGCGGCAGCCAAAACATCAGCGCGTACCGGCAAAGCTCCAGAAAGAAATACGATATGCTCAGCATCCATAAGGACGGTTTGAGCAGCAGTGCGGCCACGCCGTTCCAATCTGTGCGAACCGCGCTAAGCGCGATCCCATCGCGGTGCATCCCGGATGGGAGATCTGCTTGTTCCGGCGTATCTTTCGCGCCCATCAGAAAAAGAATAGTAATTGGCAGCAGTAGCAGCGCCGGAAACAGGAAGCCCCGCCGCCATCCAAGCTGAGGAAGCAGCCATGCCTGCACAACTGTCCAGGTAGCGAACGCCGTCGCCAGAAAACCGCCGAGAACGTAATTCGTGCTCCACCACGCCATCACGATTCCACGATTGTCGCCGCGGAACCAGATCGCCATTGTCTTTACCAGTCCCGACCATCCGGTCGACTGACCGGCGCCATTCAGGCATGCAAAAACGAGCAGCCAAACGAACGATGCATGCGCGCCCATCAGGATATTGCTGGCCACCACCAACAATAGCCCGGCGCCAACCACGCGCTTTGCTCCAATGCGATCGGAAAGAAGCCCGCAGCCGAACTGGCCAACGGCGTACAGCAGGCTATAGCCGAATACGATGTTAGCCAGGTCGAAGCCGCGAAGCCCCGAGACGTTGTTAAGCAGGGGCAATGCCACACCCAGATTCTTGCGGCAGAGATAAAAGCCAGCGTAGGCGATCCAGGTAATCCCGAAGATCCGGCGCTGACCGGCAGATAAACGCATCAGAGCTCCAGTTCCACCGCGCTCCGGTCAACGCAGTACCAACGGTTTGCAAAAGGCAGACTGTCAACGCCATAACAAACTTGCGGCTTACCGGGAGCGCACAGGTCCATTGCGCACCGGTGCATCTGCCGGCATCTGCTCGCGGCAAGCCGGCTGCCGATCTCAGCATGTGAGCGGAATAGCATCCTCCTTACCATTTCAGCGTCTGTCGAATGCCGAAACGTTCAGCGGGTTAAGCAGCGCGGCTTCCCACGTTAAATTAACGGTTTAGCCAAGGGTAGCACCGATGTCACCGTTTTGTAACATCCCGGCACTACACTGGGTTCACAAGAAATCATTTCTATGGAACACCGATGCAGAAGGAAGAGATCCAACCGGACGAGTTGCGTCGATACGCCCCCGAACTACAGGCAGCCGTCGAAGTTGTGTGCAAGAGTCCGTCCTTCCGCACCAGTGCCAAAAGTTGCCAGTTCCTGCGCCACATTGTCCGGCACACGCTCGATGGCAATGTCGATGAACTGAAGGAACGCCTGATCGGGATCGAGCTGCTGGGTCGCGAAACCTCCTACGACACGGGTTCCGATGCAGGTGTGCGCGTGCGCGCCAACGATGTCCGCAAAAGGCTGGCTGCCTACTACGCTGCCGGTCTTTCCGATCTGGAATTTGCCGTTGATATCCCTTCAGGCTCTTACGTACCGCGCTTTTACATCTCCCGCCGTCTTCCCGCCGCTCTCCCCGATCCTGAGCTCGTGCTTGCCGTCGCACTCCCCGATTCCCAGCCCGTGCTGCCCCAACCTGCCGAACTCTCCCTGCCACAGTTGGCTTTGCCTTCACTGGTTGCGCTCTTTCTTTGCGTAATCTGCATTCGCTGGCAGATTGCCCAGGAGGATCCGTTTGTTACCTTCTGGCAAAATGTATTCCAGGATCATCACGCATTGCTGTATGTGCCCCCATCGACCTCTGATGGCCAACGGGAACTCGCTCCCGTTGACAGAATCGAAGAGACCGCCCCACTGCTCAATCTGGCCGGCCAGTTTCATGCCGAGATCGCTCTCACCCGCACACTTGCTCCTCCCGCTGACGCTGCGGAAATTCTGATTCTGATCGGCCCTATTCCTGCATCGGTCAAAGATTCAGTGCCCGATTTTTCGGTGCTTGAGCGCATCTCGTCCGTCGAGGGAGGCAGGCTGGTGATCAGTAACACTTCTTCCGGCCGACAGATTATCGACCACAACGCCGGTAATTCTCTTGTCAATTCCTATGGCCGGGCGGGCTTGCTCACCATCGTCAACGGAGCCCAACGCTCCATACATATTGATGGCACCGACGACGCATCCATCGATTCGCTCATCAAATCGATCTGCGAACCCAACGCATTTCCCGAGGGACTCATCAACAGCTTCCAGCAGGGAACGGTCACTCAGATTGTTTTTCCTATGGCACCCCGCGCACAAGCAGCGGTCTTTCATGAATCGTTGCCCGTCACGCAAACGGCGTTGAGCGTAATCCCGTGAAGACAGGGGCCAAGTCCCTGGCCGCTTCGCGCAGTCAGGTTTTCCTCTCAGCGTGGGTTCTCTACGCCGGTTATTACATCTGCCGCAAGGATATTGGCCCAACGACCGGACCGGGAATCTCTCACTTTGCCCTAAGCCTCATCTGCTTCGGGGCTGCCTACACAATCGCCCAGTTTGTCGGCGGCACGCTGGCGGACAGAATTGGCGCGCGCCGCACAGCCCTGGCGGGCGCCGCCATTTCTATCCTGTGCACCAGCCTACTGGCCTTCCATTCCCCGTCTGCACTGCAATTAATGCTGCTGCTCGGCAACGGTCTCGGCCAAGGCCTGGGATGGCCAGCCATGTTGCGGCTTCTTGGTCAGTGGTTTCAACGCAGCGAACGAGACCGTGTGCTCGGCTGGTGGAGCACCAGCTACATTCTGGGAGGAGTGCTTGCCACCGCTCTGACCGCATGGCTGGTTGCGCACACTCGGGTAGTCGTACTCACTGGCTTTGAGCCTGCTTACCTGGTTTCCTCCGCGGTCTTGTTCTGCGCAGCTCTCTTCTTCTATTTCGGAACTGCGCATCTGGCGCAGCCGCTTCCACCAGACTCTCCACCCCCTGCCTTCTCGCTCTCCGACTCGACTGCAATCTTGGCGCAGCCCCGCGGCTGGCGCCAGATCCTGGCCAATCGTAGAATTCAGGCCATCTCCATCGTGTATTTCTTTCTCAAGATGACTCGATACACCCTGCTCTTCTGGCTGCCTCTTTACCTTACATCGAGCCTGGGTTACACCCAGCATTCGGCCGACCACTTCGCCTCCTACTTCGAACTCTTCGGCTTTCTCGGTCCCCTGGTCGCCGCCTACTCTGTGCGCCGCTGGCTTGGTGAGAGGCGCATGGCTCTGGGCGCAGGGATATTCTTCGCGCTTGCGTTTATCTGTCTTCTCCATCCCGTCCTTGCAGGCAGCGGATGGTTCGGCGCAGCCGTTTCCATCTCATTAATGGGAATTCTGATTTATGGAGCCGATGTCCTAATGTCCGCCATGGCCGTCCTGGACGCCGTCCCCGACCATTTACACGGCCGCGCGGCCGGGTTCGTCAATGGCATCGGTTCCATCGGTCAGACGCTTTCTCCATTCCTCGTCACTATCTTCGTCTTGCAATTCGGATGGACCAAGCTGTTCGATCTATTTGTCTTCTTCGCTCTCGTTGCCGGCGGCGTTTGCGCCTTCGGCGCCCGACTCCAAACCGATCAGACCGCTTCAATTAACCGTTCAGTGGGTTGATCTGCTCGCTTTTCAAAGTACACTGCAACCATGAATTTACAAATTGGCAATCGCATCATCTGCGTGTTCTCCGCACAGGCAGGCCGAGCATGAGAAATCATCTTCACATTCGAGCGGTCATGCTGGACTGGGCCGGCACAACGGTCGATCATGGGTCGATGGCGCCAGTACTGGCGCTCCAGACCCTATTTGCACAGCATGGCATCACGCTGTCCAATGAAGACGCCCGCCGCGATATGGGGCTGCTCAAGCGGGATCATATTCAGGCGATCCTCGCTCTGCCCAATATCCGCGCAGAATGGAATTCGATTACCGGCCGGGAACCAGGCGAGACAGAGGTTCTCTCCCTGTTTGAGGAGTTCGGCCCGCTACAGATGAAGATCATTGCGCGGCACTCGGAAGTGATCCCGGGAGTCACGCAGGTCGTGAAAGACTGGCAGAACCGCGGAATCCGAATCGGCAGCACCACTGGTTACACCCGCAAGATGCTGGCCCCGGTATTGGCCCAGGCTGCACAGCAAGGCTTTCAGCCCGATGCTTCTGTATGCCCGGATGAAGTTGGCTCAGGACGCCCGGCTCCGTGGATGCTGATGAAGAATGCACAACTCCTGGATGTTTATCCTCCAAAAACATGCGTAAAGATCGGAGACACAGTCGTTGATATCGAGGAAGGCAGGAACGCCGGCATGTGGACCATTGGACTGACCCGAACCGGGAATTTGGTTGGGCTCGATAGCGAACAATGGGCGCAACTGCCAGAGGCAACAAAAAATGCCCACCTTGATCGTGCAAAGAAGATACTGATCGGAGCGGGTGCTGACTTTGTTGCAGAAGACCTTGCCTCATGCAACCAGGCTCTGGCGAAGATCGAAAGACGTCTTCGTAACGGCAGATGACCTGGTGCGGATTGCGGCGAAGGGCAAGCAAGGAGACTGAATTCTGGTCGGAAATGGCAAAGCAGCGAGAACTCTGGCCTTCGATCATGCTGTACCGAACAGAATTCGTAGACATTCCAAGAACCAATGAACCGCATTGTCGACTTGGTTCATGCTGTTTGCTACGGCGATAGGAGGCCGAACAGATGGCAAAGAGCAAGTTGAAGCGCAAAATCGCCCCGAAATCGATTCTGAAGCTCCCGGACCTAGAGCAATCCAAGTCAGCCGTGCTGAACAGCTTAACTTCTCCTAGCTCACAGCGAACTTACGATCATGCGATCCGAGAATTCATCGAATGGTATTGCTCGGAACCCCGGCTCGCATTCAACAAGACGGTGGTCACCTGGTACCGAATATCACTGGAGCAGCGGCACTACGCTTCAACCACCATCAACCTTAGGCTGGCTGCAGTCCGGAGGTTGGCATACGAGGCTGCCGATTGCGGCCTGCTCAGTGCAGACCTGGCTGCTGGGATTCGTCGCGTGAAGGGAGCAAAGCGATTGGGGATTCCAGTTGCAATTGGCTCACTGCAGAACAAGGCAAGCGCCTGCTGTTGACGGCGGACGGCGCAAGCCTTCGAAATAAGCGCGACTATGCACACTGGCGATTCTGATTGGATGCGGGCTGCGCCGGGCAGAATTGGCTGCGCTAAGAGTTGAGGACATCCAGCAGAGGGAGGAGCATTAGGTCATTGCCGATCTTGTCGGCATAGGCGGCCACATACGAACCATTCTGGTCCCGGACTGGGTGAAAGCTGGGATTGACGGCTGGATAGGGGCTTCCGGAATCACCACTGGCACTCTCCTTCGTTCGATTAACAAGGCGGGAAGGATCTGGGGAGCCGGCTTCAGCCCCAAAGTCATTTGGGGCGTTGTGAAACAGAAAGCAATGGCCTGTGAGATTCCGTCTCTAGCCCCGCACGACCTGATGAGGACTTGCACGCGTCTCTGTCACCAGGCCGGCGGCGAATTGGAGCAGATTCAGTTCCTTTTGGGGCACGTTCCTGTGCAAACGACGGAGCGCTACTTGGGTTGCAAACAGCGATTCCGCAATGCGGTCAATGATCGTATTGGCTTGGAACCGGACCCGCCAGGACCACAGTGAATTCCACTCTGTCGGCTGTCTAGGATGGCACATTGAGAGTGCCCTAAGTCAGAGTTGTGCCTGGGCGCACAACTGATTTCACAACTGCCCACTTGGAACAGATAAGTATCGGGAAACATCCTTCTGTCCGGGAATGAATTCGTTCCTTGATCGCCGGCAATTCCGTGAAAATGCTCCATAGTAGTGGGTTGGGATACGCCTATCATCGCAGCAGGTCTTCGAACGTGGTGCTCAGGTCCGTCTTGTCGTCGCGATACTTTACGATCACCGGGGCGTAGAGGCTGAGACCCCATTGCCGGCTCAAGGCGTGGCCCTTGCCGGGAGCGACGGCGCGGGAGCCGGGAACCACCACCGCATTTTCCGGGATGATGAGCGGCATCTCGCCCCGGGCGCGCAGGATTTCGCCATTGACCAGATCGAAGACCGGGGTTCCGCGAGTGAGGATGGTTCCCGCGGCGAGCACCGCGCCCTTGCGGACGATGGCGCCTTCGTAGACGCCGCAGTTGCCGCCCACCAGCACGTCGTCCTCAATGACCACCGGGCAGGCGTTGACCGGCTCAAGCACGCCGCCGATCTGAGCAGCGGCGCTCAGATGGACGCGCCGGCCGATCTGGGCGCAGGAGCCGACCAGGGCGTGCGAATCCACCATCGTGCCTTCGTCCACCCAGGCGCCGGCGTTGATGTACATGGGGGGCATGCAGACGACGCTGCGGGCCACGTAAGCCCCGGAGCGCACCGCGGAGCCGCCGGGAACCATGCGCACACCGTCCACCGAGCTGAAATGGCGGATCGGGTAGGTGCTCTTGTCCACAAAGGAGAAGCCGACGGCGGGAAATTCCTTAAGGACGCCCAGGCGAAAGCCGAGCAGAATGCCTCGCTTGACCCAGGCGTTGACGCGCCAGCCCGTCGGCGAGGCGGGGTCGGGCGAGGCGGAGCGCACCTCGCCGCTCTCCAGAGCCGCCCTGAAGAGAAGAAAAACCTCCATGACGGTCTGATCGTCGATGGCACTGGGGCCGGCGGCGAAGTGGCGCTCAATTTCGTTTTGCAGTTCTGCGCTGGTCATTGCACTTTGAGTCTATCAAGACAGGGGTCGGGGATCAGAGATTGCGACCAGGAATCAGGCATCATGCGCATGGCCACACCAGCCCCTGGCCGCGAGCTACGCGGTTGACGAGAGGCATGGGCGTGCGCTTCGAGCTCAGGCCACGGCTGCGGGGCGCAGTCTAGCCTGGACCTGCCCGTGCAGCCGGACCGGTTGCAGCCGGAAGGAGTTCTTTCCCTCGGGAATCATCGCCAGCAGGACAGACTCCCGATCGGGTTTTGCATGCATATGCCGGGATTCCAGCCATGCGCACAGCCGGGGATCGAAGATCTCCGGCTCACCCTGCCAGAAATCAGGTTTCAGGCCACACTGAATCTGGAGATGGTCCAACTGCAACTCGATGCTCGAAATCTGCTTGGGAAAATAGCGCCGGACATTGTTCACGCCCACATGAAGTCCGGTGACGCCGCGACCTCTGCTTTGTGTCTTGACCACCATACGCACCTGCCACTCAACGCCGGATGAGGTAAGTCCAGGGAACCAGGTCAAGGAAAGCCGGAAGCCGGTGAAGGAAATCCGCAATACGGATTGCTCGTTTGAAAATCACCGGCCGGGAAGCCTATTTGGGAAGATGATGAACTTCTTTGTTCACCCTGTCAAGACTCATTCCGACCAGGGTCTCAACAGAGTGTCTTCAGAACATTTATAAGCGCAGGCTCGTCAGGAAATGATGAAGACTCATTGAAAAATAAATAAAATACCAGGGAGCAAACCGTCAGGGCCGAGCCAGGCAGGCTTAGCGGGCAATTGCTTCCATGAACAAAACCGGTTGAGAATTGGGCTTTCTCCATCCTATTCGCTAAAAACTTGCGAGGACTGGTATGCAATTTAGCAGGTTAGCCACCGCTGCGCGGTGATCGCAAGTTAGCGAGTTCATTGCAGGTGTAACTTGCAGCAGCGAGTCGGGCTGCTTCTGGAGAAGGCTTCAAGCCGTTGGCCGGGTCAGAGTCCAGCCTTGCGGCGGTCGGGCGAGTTCAACGTTGCTGCCGAAGCCACGCGCGTTGTCGATGAAGCGGAAGAAATCCGGTTGTAAGAGATACAAGGCGCTCCGGCGAATGGCCACGCGAAAGACGGTTCCCAGCTGGAATCGTTTGCAGTAGGCTTTGATGAGCGCGGCGCGGCGCTTCGGCTCGGTGATTACGCTGACCGCTCCACTCATTTGCACGCCGCGAATCTCCTGCCAGCTTGCGGCGCTGCCATAGACCGCGGCGGCGGCGCGTGGTTTTCTGAGCAGGTTCCGGCTGTGCTGGCTGCTCTGGGAAGAGAGCCAGTAGAGCGAAAGATTTTCATCCACCATGTAGAAAAGCGGAGCCACGCAAGGTTCGCCGTCTTCGCCGGTCGTGGCCAGAGAGAGGGTCGTTTGTTCGCGGAGGAGCGCGGCGACTTGCTCCAGATGTTGCTGCGGTTTGTTCATGAGTTCCCTGGCTACTCTGAAAACGAGGATGCGGCTTACGAGCAAAACCAGGGATACAGTAGCCTGATCAGCCTCGTCGAAGGTCACCGCTCTCTGTTGGTCGCGTCGACTTGAGTGTGCTGGTTTCGTGATACGCCATCCCTGGTTTTGCTATCGCCGCTGAGAGAATGTCAATCGTTGAAATACAATCGCATCGGGCTAAACAGGCTGCGGAAAAACTCGTACAGACGGCAGGCCGGGAGTTTATCCCCGGCATAAAGCCAATGGTATCAACGCGGGCAACAGCAAATCAATTTGTTGAGCGCATACCCTGCTGGAGTAGTCTTATTGTTCAGGAGATTGTTGCCGAAGATGATGAATCCCTATCGCGTTCTCTTCGCCTTTCTGGCCGTTTTTGCCCTTCCCTTTCCCATCGTTCGCGCCCAGCAACCGGCGCCGGACGCGCCCCGGGAAGATTACGTCCGCGCCCACTACACCAAGTACGAGTACCGCATCCCGATGCGCGATGGCAAGCGGCTATTTACCGCGGTTTATGTGCCTAAGGACGCCGCCGGCGGCCCTTACCCGTTCCTGATGGAGCGCACGCCGTACAGCGTCGCTCCCTACGGCGAGGATCAGTATCCGCGCCATCTCGGGCCCAGCGAGGAGTTTGAGAAGTCGGGCTACATTTTTGTGTATCAGGATGTGCGCGGGCGCTGGATGAGCGAGGGCGAGTACCTGGAGATGCATCCGCACATCGACGTAAAGAAGTCGCCGCAGGATGTGGACGACTCCTCGGACACTTACGATACCATCGAGTTTCTGCTCAAGCACGTGCCCAACAACAACGGCAAGGTGGGCATCTGGGGGATCTCCTATCCGGGCTTCTACACCTCGGCCTCGATCATCGACTCGCACCCGGCCCTGGCGGCGGCCAGCCCGCAGGCGCCGATGACCGACCTCTTCGTGGGCGCCGATGACTCCTATCATGGCGGGGCGTTTATGCTTTTGGCAATCTTCGGTTTTTACGCTCCCTTCTTCCATCCGCAGGACGGGCCGCAGACTCCCAAACCCACTGTGCCCTTCGACTACGGCACTCCGGATAGTTACAAGTTTTTCCTTCAGGCGGGCAACATCGCCAACCTCGACAAGCTCTACCTGAAAGGCTCCAACTGGCTCTTCAACGACCAGGCCAAACACTGGACTTACGACAGTTACTGGCAGGCGCGGGATTTGTCGCGGCACATGAAGAACGTGCACTGCGCGGTGCTGGTGGTGGGCGGCTGGTATGACGCGGAGGATTTGAGCGGCCCCTACCGGACCTTCTATGCGATCAACAAATTCAACCCGCAGACGCCGGCGACACTGGTGGAAGGCCCGTGGGTGCATGGCGGCTGGGCGCGCGGCGACGGCAGCCACCTGGGCGATGTGCAATTCAACGCCAAGACCAGCGATTACTTCCGCGTCAACGTGCAGTTTCCTTTCTTCGAGTTCTATCTGAAAGGCAAGGGCAAAGCGTTGCCGCACGCGGTGGTCTTCGAGACTGGCGCGAATGTGTGGCGCAGCCTGGACGCATGGCCTCCCAAGAACGCCGCGGCGAAGACGCTCTACTTCCATGCCGGCGGCAAGCTGAGCTTTGATCCGCCCACCGAAGCCAAGGGCGTGGACGAGTATCTGAGCGATCCCAACCACCCTGTGCCGTTTGTCGGCTACACCACCGACACCGTGCCGCAGCGCTATATGGTGGACGACCAGCGCTTCGCCAGTTACCGCCCGGATGTGCTGGTTTATCAGACCGAGCCGCTGGAAGAGGATGTGACCATCGCCGGGCCGATTTCGCCCAAACTCAGGATTGCCAGCTCCGGCACGGACTCGGACTTCGATGTGAAGCTGATCGACGTTTACCCGGAAGACTATCCGGACCCGGATGGCACGTCGCAGGGCAACAAGCGTATTCTGGACGCGCCGCCGCTGCACATGGGCGGCTACCAGCAGTTGCTGCGCGGCGAGCCCTTCCGTGCCAAGTTCCGCTCCAGTTGGGAGAAGCCGGAGCCGTTGACGCCGGGCAAGGAGACCGCGATCGACTTCACCATGCCCGATCTTTTCCACACCTTCCGCCGCGGCCACCGTATTATGGTCCAGGTGCAGAGTTCCTGGTTCCCGCTGACAGACCGCAATCCGCAGACTTTTACTGACATTCCCAACGCCCGGCCTGAGGAGTTCCAGAAGGCGACCGAAGAGGTCTTCCGCGAGAAGGACGCGGCGTCTGGAGTAGAGGTGCTGGTGATGCCGAAGAACTAGCTGTCAGCTCTCAGCTATTAGCTTTCAGCTACCAGGCTCCTTGGCGTATCAAATCGCATCAGGTATCACTCAACAAACGGTCTGATTGATATTTCAAAGGTAACAAACGGCTGATAGGCTGATAGCTGAAAGCTACAAGCTGCATTTACGAGGTTCAATATGTTCATCCGCAAAATCCGTTCCGCTGTGCTGCCGGTTGCGCTGCTGATGGCCGCCGCGCCTGTGATTCACGCCGAAGAAGGCATGTGGACCTTTGACAACCCGCCGCTGAAGCAGTTGGCGGCCAAGTATAACTTCCATCCCACGCAGGCCTGGCTGGACCATCTGCGCCTGGCGAGCGTGCGGCTCAATGACGGCGGCTCGGGGTCGTTTGTCAGTCCCAACGGCCTGTTGCTGACCAACCACCACGTGGCGCGCATCCAGTTGCAGAAGAACTCGACAGCCGAGCACGACTATCTGCGCGACGGCTTTTATGCGGCCACGCCTGATCAGGAGATGAAGTCTCCAGATCTTGAAATTAACGTGCTGGTGGGCATGGAGGACGTGACCGCGCGGGTGCAGGGCTCGGCCAAAGGCATCGGCGACGAGGCCAAGGCGCTGAAGGCGCGCGACGCCGAGATTGCAGCCATCGAAAAGGAGAGCAAAGACAAGACCGGCCTGCGTTCCGACGTGGTTTCTTTCTACCAGGGCGGCGAGTATTGGCTCTACACTTACAAGGCTTACACCGACGTGCGGCTGGTCTTCGCGCCGGAGCAGCAGGCGGCTTTTTTTGGCGGCGATCCGGATAACTTCACTTATCCGCGCTACGACCTGGACATGGCCCTCTACCGCGTCTACGAGAACGGCAAGCCGCTGCGCACGGACAACTTTCTCAAGTGGAGCGCCAAAGGCGCTGCGCCGGGCGAGCTGATCTTCATCAGCGGCCATCCAGGCGATACGGAGCGAGACGACACGGTGGCGCAGTTGCTGCTGGAGCGCGACGTGCGCGGACCTGCCGTGACCGAGTACTACCAGCGCCGCATCGCCGCCGCGCAGGCCTTTGCCGCGCAGGGACCGGAGCAGGAGCGGGAGGTAGGAAGCACCCTCTTTTACCTGCAAAACAGTCTGAAGGTTTACATTGGCCGCCGCGATGCGCTCGCCGACCCGGCGATCATGGCCAAGAAACAGGCCGAGGAAAACGACTTCCGCGCCAAGGTGAATGCCAATAAAGAGTGGAAGAAGGCCTATGGCAAAGCCTGGGACGAGATTGCCGGCGCGGAAGAGAAGATCAAGCCGGAGATCAAGGGACAGATGTTCAGGCGCACCGGCGGCCAGATGCTCAGCGTGGCGATTGAGATCGTGCAATACGTGGCCGAGGTCAAGAAGCCCGACGGGGAGCGGCTGGATGGGTTCCACGAGGCGGGCCTGGAATCGCTTAGGTACCAATTACTATCACCGGCTCCGATCTATCCCGCCACGGAGAAGCTGTTCATGGCCACCGCACTCAATCTGTGCCAGGAGAAGCTGGGCAAAGACGACGCTTTCGCGCAGGCCATCCTGCAAGGCGGCGAGGTGAATGCGACCGTTAATGCTCTGGTGGATGGCACCAAGATGGCCGATCCGGCCTTCCGCAAATCGCTGCTCGATGGCGGCGAGGCAGCCGTGGCCGCATCCACGGATCCGATGATCATAGCCGCGCGCCGTGCCGAACCCATCCTTCGCGAGTCCAACCGCCGCATCAAGGACACGATCTCCAGCGTGCTGACTCCGGCCGGGGAAAAGCTGGGCAAGGCGCGCTTCCTGGTCTACGGCAAGGACGCTTATCCCGACGCCACCTTTACGCTGCGGCTGAGTTACGGCACGGTCGAGGGCTACCCGTATAACGGCACCATCGCGCCGCCCTTCACCACCTTCTACGGGCTCTATGACCGCGCGGCCAGCTTCAGCAACAAGCCGCCCTTCGACCTGACGCCCAGGGAAGCGGCAGGCCGCGACAAGCTGGACCTGGCTACGCCGTTCAACTTCGTTTCGACTGGAGATATTATCGGCGGCAACTCCGGCTCGCCGGTGGTCAATCGCGAAGGCGAACTGGTGGGGCTGATCTTCGACGGGAACATTGAATCGATGGCCGGCGATTTTGTCTACGACGGCGCCAAGAACCGGGCGGTTGCGGTTCATTCATCGGGCATGATCGAGGGACTACGCAAGCTCTACGGCGCCAACGCCCTGGCCGATGAACTGGAAGGCAAGAAGTAATTCAAGCGCAAGCCTGAAATAACGGGGGAGCCACCATGGCTCCCCTTATTGTTCGCGCACAGGCAGGACTCTGGCCAGTTCAACCAGGCCATAACCTGTCGAAAAACACTCGATTCGACGTACAATCGAAGACAGCCCCGCGGAGAGCTGGCCGAGTGGTTGATGGCTCCGGTCTTGAAAACCGGCATACCTGAAAGGGTATCGGGGGTTCGAATCCCTCGCTCTCCGCCAAGACACCTTCCGAGAACATCCAAAGACATCCGATAAAAAGACGTAAAGCCTAGTAATACTAGGCTTTACTTCTTTCTGCGTCCAGTTGCATCCAGGTGTAGCTGTGTTTTGGCGGGTGTACTTTTGGGTGTATTTTTTTAAGTGGGTGTACTTTTCTTCACCGGGGAGGAATGGCATGGCCGGACTGACAGATACGGAAATCAAACGGCCAAAGCGGCGGAAATAGCATACAGCCTTGGCGATGGAGGCGACCTCTACCTCTGGGTCAAGCCAACCGGCGGGAAACTCTGGCGTTGGTCCTATCGGTATGAGGGCAAGGAAAAGCTGATGTCCCTCGGCAAATATCCAGATGTCTCCTAGGCGTTGGCCCGAGAACGGCACGTTGACCCGGATACATAATCCTCGCAATCGACTACATCATCCACGTGAAAGCATCTGATGTATTCCGTCATAACTTTGCGAGTAAAGAGAATAGTAAGGCGACTGAGCAGCAGCTTGGCCTGTGGAGAGAACCAGCGACATCGCTTCAGCCTCACCCGGCAGATACCGGGCGTACTCCCGTTCTTAATCAGAGCTACGGTACTAATCAAGAACGCAGCGACTCCAGGAGAGAAAACTCTCTTGTTTGAATACAATCAATACCGAAATCAGTAATGAGGCGTCTGCAATGGCATTACTGCGAAGGGCAGAGATGAACCGGTAATAAACCATCACACGTCCACAATCATCGCGTGTATGAGGTCGCTTCCCGCCAAATGCCCTGTAGAGCTTATGCGGAAAGCGTCAGTGTTTGATTCTTCAGTTTATGGACGAAGGCGAAGTAGG